>CALDQH010000001.1 GCA_937911935.1 uncultured Bacteroidales bacterium
TTAAAGGAGAGTTGATAAAGGAGAAAGGAGAAAGTTGCGATTAAGCGAGAGCAGAGATAAAAATTTCTCATTTCTCATTTCTCATTTCTCATTTTTTTTACTATCTTTGCCCCGCTTTTTAAAACAGTGTGATGGGAATCGGGTCGCCAACACCAAAAGCAGAAAGACAGACCCAGCATTTTAGTAACACATTTTTATTATGAAAACATTTGAATTAAGCGGTACTATCAGAACCGACTTGGGCAAAAAAGCCAGCAAAGCTATTCGTGCAACCGAATCTATTCCTTGCGTTCTTTACGGTGGCAAAGAAAACATCAACTTTACTGTAACTCAATCTGCAGTTCGCAAATTGATCTACACTCCTAACATTTACGCAGTAAAATTGACCATCGACGGCAAAACTTACAACGCTGTATTGAAAGACGCTCAATATCACCCAGTATCAGACAACATTCTTCACTTAGACTTCTTGGAAGTATTCGAAGATAAACCAATTATTTTCAGCGTTCCTGTTAAAACCGAAGGTTTGGCAGCAGGTGTACGTGCTGGTGGTAAACTATCATTGGTACTTCGTAAACTAAAAGTTAAAGCTGTTTATACCAACATCCCAGAAGTTTTGGTTGTAAACGTAGAAAAATTGGAATTGGGCAAAACCATCAAAGCTGGCGACTTGTCGTTTGAAGGTTTGCAAATCGTAAACAACAAAGACAACGTAGTAGTTGCAGTTCAATTGACTCGTGCTGCTCGTGGTGCTCAAGCAAAGGGATAATCCCACTAACGTAGCATTTATGAAATACTTAATTGTTGGTTTGGGTAACATTGGTGACGAATACCACGAAACCCGCCACAACATAGGATTTATGATATTAGACGCCTTTGCTAAGGCGTCTAATGTTTTTTTTACCGACAAACGATACGGAGCGGTTGCCGAGTGCAAAATAAAAAACAAACAACTTATTTTGCTCAAGCCCTCTACGTACATGAACCTGAGCGGTAACGCCGTACGCTATTGGATGACGCAAGAAAAAATTCCACTAGAAAATGTTTTGGTTTTGGTGGACGACCTTGCGCTACCCTTTGGAAGCCTTCGCTTAAAATCAAAAGGAAGTTCGGCAGGACACAATGGATTGGGCAACATACAAGCTCTCTTGGGAACCGACGCCTACGCACGTTTGCGTTTTGGCTTAGGCAACAACTATGCTCGCGGCGGACAAATTGACTTTGTTTTAGGCAAATTTACATCCGAAGAGCAAACCACGCTACCTGCTCGTATTGACATCGCCATCGAAATAATCAAAAGCTTCTGTTTGGCAGGTATTAACATTACCATGAACCAGTTTAACAACAAATAACGTGGCAGCTTCCGAGGTTAGAATCGACAAATGGCTTTGGGCTATGCGTTTGTTTAAAACACGTAGCATAGCAGCGGATGCCTGCAAGAAAGGACGCATCAG
>CALDQH010000002.1 GCA_937911935.1 uncultured Bacteroidales bacterium
GCTATTCAAACTGATGAAAACGTTGTATTCTACCATCGAGACAGCTGAAACTAACTAATTCTTGTATTTGTAGCGACAAGAAACTTTTCCTTTTGAAATTGCCGTTAATTTAGAACCAATCAACTGGCGACGAATGGGCGAAATACGGTCGATGAACACCTTACCTTGCAAGTGATCGTATTCGTGTTGAATCGCTCTCGCAGGGAATCCTGTATAGATTTCGGTGCGTTCTTGCCAATTTTCGTCGAAGTAATGAATGGTTACCGACAACGAACGTTTTACTTTTTCGGACACGCCAGGAATGCTTAAGCATCCTTCTTCGGCAGTTTCGGTATCTTCGCTAAATTCCAAAATTTCTGGATTGATGAATACCTTTTTAAAGTTCGCATACGAAGGTTCGTCGTCTGCCAAAATAGACAAATCCACAATAAAGAGCTGAATAGGCAAACCAATTTGAGGTGCAGCCAATCCTACCCCCTCCGATTTTTTGAGGGTTTTAAACATATCTTCCAACAAGGTAGGAAGTTCTGGATAATCGGGTGTAATCGGTTCTGCTTCTTTACGCAAAACTGCGTTACCATAAACTACAATAGGATAAATCATGGCTATATAAAACGTTTGGATTCTAAATAATCTTGTAAAATAATGGTAGCACTAATTTCATCTACCAAGGCTTTGTTTTGACGGTCTTTCTTTTTTAATCCACCATCCAACATAGCGCGATGTGCCAGTACCGACGTAAAACGTTCGTCGTAGAACACAACGGGGATATTAGGCAACTTTTTTTTCAGGGTAGCCACAAAGGGCTGGATGTAGCGCATGGATTCGGAGGGTTGGTTGTTCATTTGCTTGGGCAAACCCACTACGATGGTCTCGACCGCCTCTGTCGCCACGTATTTTTCGATAAAGGCAACAATTTCGTGAGCGGGAACAGTTGCTAAACCACCTGCGATAATTTGCATAGGGTCTGTTATTGCCACCCCTACACGTTTACGTCCGTAATCTATTGCCATGATACGTGCCATACAGAGGGCAAAGATAATACAAACCGAGAGCAATGACAAAAAAAATATCGATTCACCGATTAGTCGATTCGCCAATTCATCAAAATTTGTTACCTTTGCGAAAATAGTTAGCAAAACTTCCAAACAATGACAAAAATACTAGTAACTGGTGGTGTAGGATTTATTGGTTCGCACACCGTAGTAGAGTTAATACAAGCAGGATACGAACCCGTTATCATCGACAACCTATCCAACTCATCGATTAACGTATTGGATGGCATCGAAAAAATTACAGGCAAACGTCCTCACTTTGCCCAAATCGATTGCCAAGACAAGGCAGCTATGGCAAAACTAATCGAAGAACAAGGACCTATTGATGCTATTATCCATTTTGCTGCCAGCAAGGCGGTAGGCGAATCGGTCGAAAAACCATTGCTTTACTACCGCAACAATTTGGTATCGCTACTCAACTTATTGGAATTGATGCAGCAATATAGCATCCAACATTTGGTATTTTCGTCGTCATGCACCGTGTATGGACAACCCGAAATATTGCCTGTTACCGAAAATGCACCCATTCAACCCGCATTATCTCCTTACGGCAATACCAAACAAATTTGCGAAGAAGTCATTACCGACACGGCCTATGCAGACAAAAACATCCACGCTATTTTGTTGCGCTACTTTAACCCCATTGGTGCACACGAAAGTGCCGAAATTGGCGAATTGCCCATTGGCGTGCCTCAAAATTTAATTCCTTTTGTCACCCAAACAGCTGCTGGCATACGCGAACAACTCAAAGTATTTGGCAACGACTACAATACCCCAGACGGCTCGTGCATCCGCGATTACATCAACGTAACCGACCTGGCTAAAGCACACGTTGCTGCTGTTAAACGCCTAACCGAAGGCAAACAAAAAAAATCGGTAGAGGTATTTAACATCGGTACAGGTCGTGGTCTTTCGGTACTCGAAATTATCAATGCATTCGAAAAAGTAACGGGTCAATCGCTTAACTATGCCATTGTTGGCAGACGCGAGGGCGACATCGAGCAAGTTTGGGCAGACCCTACTTTTGCCAACGAAGAATTGGGTTGGAAAGCCGAAAAATCAGTAGAAGAAACCTTGCTTTCTGCCTGGAAATGGCAAGAAAGGCTAAAGTCGAAGGTCTAAAGTTGCGATTAAGTGAGAGCAGAACAAATTTATTTGTTATGCCGAACGTGAGCAACTTCATGAGCGAAGCGAATAAAGTCTAAAGTCAGTGCGAGCAGTAGGGACGCACGGCTCGTGCGTCCGTGGCGCAGAAGAAAATAAAGTCTATGAAACCATATGTATTTAATGTAGCCGAGACAGCACAGGCGTGTATCCAATGGATCAAAGATTGGATAAGGCAAAATGGCAACGAACAAACCAAAGTAATTATCGGCATTAGCGGCGGGAAAGACAGCGCCGTAGTGGCAGCCTTGTGCGCCCGAGCGTTGGGCAAAGAACGGGTATTGGGGGTGATGATGCCCAACAAAGAGCAACCCGACATAGCCGATTCCCAGCATATTATTGCGCACTTAGGCATTCCTTCTATTGAGGTAAACATTCACGATGCCTATCAAGGCATAACCCAAGCCATAAGCCAAGCTTTGCCTCACAAACAACTAAACGGCGCGTACCTTACTAATACACCTGCTCGCCTACGCATGACTACCTTGTACGGCGTATGTGCCTTAGTGGGCAATGCACGTGTCGTAAATACCTGCAACCGTTCGGAAGATGCGCAAGGCTATTCGACCCATTACGGCGACAGCGCTGGCGACTTTGCTCCTGTTTCTAAGCTGACCACCGAAGAAGTGGTAGCCATCGGCGATTATTTAGGTCTTCCCTACGAACTAACCCACAAAGCCCCATCGGATGGCATGTGTGGCAAAACAGACGAGGACAACTTAGGTTGGACCTATCACGAAATTAACCAAATCATCCGTCAGAACGAAATGGGCGAGCATTACGACGCTATCGTTAAAAGGTATCTTGCCATGCAATTTAAATTAAAGGCAGTACAACTGCCCGCCTTTTTACCCGATTTGCCTGACTTCTTTGCCGAAACCTACGGCATTTAAGTCGCTTTGCTGCGCAAAACTCCGGTTATTCGGTGAGTCGGTAAGTCGAATAACCGAATAACCGCATCACCAAATCACCATAAAATGTAACCCTTTTGAAACACCACGGACAGATAACAGACGTTATTTGTCCGTTTTATTTGGTGCTTCGCATAATTCCATGTATTTTTGCACAGATTTTTAAAATTTGTGCAGAAATGATTGAACAAAACCTGATTAAACTTTTTGAACACAGTTTCAAAAATAACTGGGAGCTCCCTGCTTATACCAATTACTTTCGCAAAGTTACCCTAACTTATGGCGACTCTGCCAAACAAATTGCCAAATTACACTTGTTATTCGAGCAAGTTGGTATCAAAACTGGCGACAAAATTGCCTTAATTGGTAGAAACACCCCCAACTGGACACTTACTTACGTTGCCGTGGTTACTTACGGAGCTGTTATCGTTCCTATTCTACAAGATTTCAACGCCAACGACGTTCATCATATTGTCAACCACTCAGATTCGGTTCTTCTTTTCTGTAGCGACAAAATTTGGGATAAGTTGGACGAAGACAAGATGGAAAACATCTTGGCAGTTATATCGTTAAACGATTTTAGCTGCATACACCAAAACGGCGAAAACGAAGTTCAATCTGCCCTTTCTAACCTAAACGAAAGTTTCAATGCTAAATACCCCAACGGCTACACAGCAGACGATATTCAATACGCAGAACGTAGCAACTCGGAGTTAGCCATGATTAGCTACACTTCTGGCACCACTGGTTTTAGCAAAGGTGTTATGCTAACCGCCAACTCGTTGGCTGGTAACATTACGTACGGTATTAAGACCCGACTTTTGGAACGTGGCAACCGAGTTCTAAACTTTTTACCCTTGGCACACGCCTACGGTATGGCATTTGACTTTTTAACCGCTACCTGCTGCGGTGCGCACACCTATTTACTAAACAAAATTCCAAGTCCTAAGGTGCTAATCAAAGCATTTGGCGAAATTAAGCCCAATGTTATCTTTACAGTACCCCTCATTTTGGAAAAACTATACCGCAAACAAATCCAACCCAAAATCACCAAAAAGGGCATGCGTTTTGTTTTGCACATTCCACTTTTGGACAATACCATTTACAGCCAAATTAACAAAAACCTTACCCAAGCCTTTGGTGGCGAATTTAAAGAAATTATCATTGGCGGTGCACCCCTTAACCGCGAAGTAGAAGAATTCTTGCACCGCATTGGCTTCCGTTATACCGTAGGCTATGGCATGACCGAATGCGGTCCACTTATCAGCCACTCTTTCCACAATGAATTTATTCCCACATCTGCTGGTAAGGTATTAGACATCATGCAAGTTAGAATCGAATCGAGCGATCCAGAAAACATCCCTGGCGAAATATTGGTTCGTGGCGAAAACGTGATGAGCGGTTATTACAAAAACGTCGAAGCAACCCGACAAACCTTTACCGAAGACGGCTGGATGCGTACAGGCGACATGGGTACTTTGGACGCTGGCGGCAACATCTTTATCAAAGGCCGCAGCAAAACCATGATTTTGAGTGCTAATGGTCAAAATATCTATCCCGAAGAAATCGAAGCCAAATTAAACAACCTTCCATTTGTTTTGGAAAGTTTGGTTATGGAAAAAGATGGCAAACTATACGGTTTGGTTTATCCCGACTACGAAGCTGTTGACACAGCAGGCATTAGCAACGCCGAGTTAGAAGCAGCCATGGAAGACAACCGTAAAGAATTAAACTCGCAAGTAGCTTCGTACGAAGGAATTAGTAAAATTATGCTCTATCCAAACGAGTTCGAAAAAACTCCCAAAAAGAGCATCAAACGCTACTTATACACCAACTTGCCTGTTTAAGCGTGTAGATTTATAAATTCTTTAACATATTTTTACACACAAACGATAGCATTGCACGCAAATAATACTATATTTGCATTGACATAAATAAAACAGAATGTTGTTTAACTCAAAATCAAAAGTCATGAAAAAATTAGCTTTATTTGTTGCAACTATCGTTGCCGTAGCATTTGCAGCTTGCTGCAACAACGCAGAAACTACCGAAGAAGCAGCTCCTGCAGAAATCACTGTTATCGAAGAAGCTCCTGCTGTTGAAGACATCCAAGAAGCTGTAGAAGAAGCTGCCGCTGAAATCCAAGAAGCTGCAGAAGAAATTCAAGAAGCTGTTGAAGAAAACTAAGCAGTTTTTACTGCTCTAATAATTCAAAGCAAACAAAAAGGGCTAACTACTATTTGGTTAGCCCATTTTTAATGTATAAAACCATGATTCAACGTATTCAAAGCATTTATCTTTTGATTGTAACCATTTTGTCGGTTACCATTTGTTTTTATCCTTACGCATCGCTTGGCGACAGAGAACTAACCTATAGTTCATCACCTATATACTATGGGCTAAGCACCATTATCCCTGTGGTAACTTTCGCTGCTATTTTCTTTTTTCGCAAACGCATTCTCCAAATGCGTCTATGCAGTTTCTCCATCATTTTAATGCTATTTCAAGCCATCTACATGATTGCAAGTTTCTTTATTGCATCAGAGGGATGTACAGAAGGCTTGTGTCATTTATACCTACCGGTGGTAGTTCCTTTTATCAACATGATTCTTACCTATTTAGCTGTACGCGGCATTGCCAAGGACGAAGCCATGGTACGTGCTGCGGATAGGCTTAGATAAATTGGTGATGCGGTGAGGCGGTGATTCGGTGAGGCGGTAGTTAAAGGAGAGTTGATAAAGGATAAAGGAGAAAGGAGAAAGGAGAAAGGAGAAATATTGTTGACCTGTGACCTTAGACCTGTGACTTTCGACCTTCGACCTTCGACTTTCGACTTTTGACTCTATAGATAAGAATAAAATTTGTATGTGCGCGTAATTTTTAGTAATTTCGCGCACGCTTTTATTTATAACGTTATGAACAAGAATTTTACTGAATATGGTGGTTTAAACCTATCGGCTACTTGCAAAGAAGTACAAGCCGCATGGGACAAAAACGACGTTTTTAAACAAAGTATCGAAACACGCGAAGGATGCCCTACATTTGTATTTTACGAAGGTCCTCCATCGGCAAATGGTATGCCTGGCATTCACCACGTAATGGCTCGTTCTATCAAAGACTTGTTCTTGCGCTACAAAACCATGAAAGGTTTTAAAGTAAACCGCAAAGCAGGTTGGGATACCCATGGTTTGCCCGTTGAATTGGGCGTTGAAAAAGCATTGGGCATTACCAAAGAAGACATTGGCAAAACCATTTCGGTAGAAGAATACAACGCAACTTGCCGTAAAGAGGTGATGAAATACACCAAAGAATGGGAAGGTCTTACCCAAAAAATGGGTTACTGGATTGACATGGAAAACCCCTACATCACCTACGAAAACAGCTACATCGAAAGTTTGTGGTGGTTGTTGCAACAGCTGTACAAAAAAGGCTTGCTGTACAAAGGTTATACCATTCAACCTTACTCACCAGCTGCTGGTAGCGGTTTGAGCTCGCACGAGCTAAACCAACCTGGTTGCTATCGCGACGTAAAAGACACCACCGTAACAGCCCAATTCAAAGTAAAAGGTCAAGAAAACCTTTACCTATTGGCTTGGACCACCACTCCTTGGACACTAACTTCCAATACCGCATTGTGCGTTGGTCCTAACATCGACTACGTACGTTACGCTACCCAAAACCCTTATACGGGTCAAGATATCGAAGTAATTTTGGCAGCCGACTTGTTCGACAGCTACTTTAAAGGCCAAGAAAAACCCACCGAAACCTTTAAGGGCAGCACCTTAGAAGGCATGGAATACGAACCACTTATTCCTTTCTTTACCCCTATGGGCGATGGTGCTTTCCGCGTTATCTTAGGCGACTACGTTACCACCGAAGACGGTACCGGTATCGTACACATTGCACCTACCTTTGGTGCCGATGACGCCCGTGTAGCCAAAGCGGCAGGTATTCCTCCTATGCAAGTTTTGGACAAAAATGGCAACCTACGTCCTACTGTCGATTTGCAAGGTAAATATTATTTGTTAGAAGATTTAGACGCAGACTACGTTGCTAAATACGTAAACGTAGAGGCATACGCCCCCTACGCAGGCAAATTTGTAAAAAATGCCTACGACCCCACCCTTACCGACAAAGACGAAACCTTGGACATTGCACTTTGCATGATGCTAAAACAACAAGGTTTGGCGTTTAAAATAGAAAAACACACCCACAACTATCCACACTGCTGGCGTACCGACAAACCTGTGTTGTACTACCCATTGGATAGCTGGTTTATCCGTTCTACGGCTTGCCGCGAACAAATGGTAGAACTAAACAAAACCATCAACTGGAAACCTCAATCTACCGGTACAGGTCGTTTTGGAAAATGGTTGGAAAACCTACAAGACTGGAACCTATCGCGTAGCCGTTACTGGGGTACTCCATTGCCTATTTGGCGCACCGACGATGGCAAAGAAGAAATTTGCATCGGTTCGATTGCAGAATTGATGGAAGAAATTGAAAAAGCCATCGCCGCTGGCGTAATGACCGAAAATCCTTACAAAAACTTTAAAGTGGGCGATTACTCGGCAGAAAACTACAGCGTTAAAAACATTGATTTGCACCGTCCATACGTTGACAACATTGTATTGGTATCGAAAGACGGCAAACCCATGTACCGCGAAACCGACCTTATTGACGTTTGGTTTGACTCGGGTGCAATGCCATACGCTCAATTGCACTATCCTTTCGAAAACAAAGAAATGATAGATGGCGGCACGTTCTTCCCTGCCGACTTTATCAACGAAGGTGTTGACCAAACACGTGGTTGGTTCTTTACCTTGCATGCTATTTCGACCATGGTAAAAGGCTCGGTAGCCTTCAAAAATGTAATTTCGAACGGTTTGGTTTTGGACAAAAACGGCAATAAAATGTCGAAACGTTTGGGCAACTCGGTCGATCCTTTCGAAGCCATCGAAAAATACGGTGCCGACCCTGTTCGTTGGTACATGATGACCAACTCAGCTCCTTGGGACAACCTTAAATTTGACCGCGAAGGCGTAGAAGAAGTGTCTCGTAAATTCTTTGGAACACTTTACAACACCTACTCGTTCTTTGCACTATATGCCAACGTTGATGGATTTGATTATAGCCAAGACGAAGTTCCTATGAACGAACGTCCCGAAATTGACCGTTGGATTATTTCGCTTTTGAACAGCTTAATCAAAGAGGTAGATGAAAGCCTTGCTGCCTACGAGCCTACCCGTGCAGGTCGTGCTATTGCCGATTTTGTATCGGAAAACTTGAGTAACTGGTACGTTCGTCTAAACCGCAAACGCTACTGGGCTGGCGAAATGACCACCGACAAACTATCGGCATACCAAACCCTTTATACCTGTTTGGACACCATTGCCCGCCTAATGGCACCTATTGCTCCTTTCTATGCAGACCGTTTGTTCTGCGACTTGAACCAAGCAACAGGTCGTAGTAGCGAGGTTTCGGTTCACCTAACCTTGTTCCCTACCTACAACCAAGACTTGATTCAACCCGAATTAGAAGCACGCATGGATATTGCACAGCGCATTACCTCTTTGGTATTGGCATTGCGCAAAAAAGAAGGTTTAAAGGTTCGTCAACCACTTAGCCACATCATGATTCCAAGCATTGATGCCACAACAGACGCTTATATCCAAAGCATCAAAGACATCGTCATGAGCGAGGTCAACGTAAAAGACATCAAGTTGGTAGATGGTTCAAACGGCATTTTGGTAAAACGCATCAAACCCGACTTTAAAAAATTAGGACCCAAATGCGGCAAAAACATGAAACAAGTGGCTGCAGCCCTACAAAACATGGAGCAAGCCGCCATCGCCCAATTTGAAAAAGAAGGACAATACACCTTTGCTATCGAGGGTCAAGATATTGTTGTTAGCACAGACGACGTTACCATTTTCTCGGAAGATATTCCAGGATGGTCTGTAGCCAACGATGGCAACATTACCATCGCTTTGGATATTACATTGACCGACGAATTGATTAACGAAGGTATTGCACGCGAACTAATCAACCGCATCCAAAACATCCGCAAAAGCAGTGGTTTAGAAATCACCGACCGCATCCAAGTTTCGGTTAGTGGCAACGAAGCCATTGAGTATGCTATTTCACAACACAAAGCATACATTGCATCGCAAGTTTTGGCACAAAATATCGTGGTAACCGAAAACCTTACCAATGCTACCGAGGTAGATTTTGACGGCGTTCCTGTCTTTATTTTGGTAGAAAAAATCTAAAAGCGCAAAAAACAGCGTTTGCCATAGGTTTTTTAAATTTTAATTGTTATATTCGCATATCGTTAACCTTTAAAAAACAAAGTACTATGGCAGAGAAGACAAGGTATTCGGATGCGGAATTGGAAGAATTCCGTGCTATCATCCAAGAAAAGTTAGAGCAAGCATACAAAGATTACGATTCGCTTAAGAGTGCTTTGGACAATTCCTCGGGCAACGACGTATCGGACACATCTCCTACTTTTAAGGTATTAGAAGAAGGTGCAGCTACCTCCATGAAAGAGGAATCGGCAAGACTGGCTCAACGCCAAATGAAGTTCATTCAGAACTTGCAAGCGGCCTTGGTGAGAATTGAAAATAAAACGTATGGTATTTGTCGCGAAACGGGCAAATTGATTCCCAAAGAAAGACTACGCGCTGTACCCCACACAACGTTAAGTATCGAAGCAAAAGGAGGTAAATAGCCTCCTTCTGCTTTTAAATAGGAAATATGATGCAACCCATTACCAAAAAGGCGCTTTACAGCGCCTCACTTGTTTTTTTTATCCTACTTATCGACCAACTTTTTAAAATTTGGGTCAAGACTTCTTTTTATTTAGGCGAAGAATTATACATTACATCGTTTTTCCGCTTGGTATTTGTCGAGAACGATGGCATGGCATTTGGTATTACCATGGGCGATAAAATTTACCTCACCCTGTTTCGCATTGTTGCTTCGCTGTGCATTGCCGCATACCTCATTTATACCATCCGCAAAAACGAACACTACCTGCTACTCAGTTGCCTTTCGCTTATCTTAGCAGGAGCTACCGGCAATATCATCGACTGTGTTTTTTACGGTGAGTGGTTTAACTATGCTCCTTACTTTTACGGCAAGGTAGTAGATATGCTCTATTTCCCACTTCTTGAAGGACATTACTGGGACTGGATTCCTGGTGTAGGTGGCGATCCGTTTGTCTTTTTTGCTCCCGTCTTCAATTTGGCAGACTCTGCCATTTGCATAGGCGTAGCACTATTACTCATATACGAAAGCAAGTTTGCTAAAAATGAAAAATAAGTGGATTTTTGGATGGATTCTATTGGTTTTTCTGGCTTGCTTTGCATGCACCGGAAAATCCAGCAATGCTCCTACCAATCCCTTGTTGAATGAGCAGACCATGTTATCTTTCTTAATAGATCTCCATTTAAACGAGGCATTTATCAACGAACATTACGCTCCGAATAACGAATCGTCGTGGTTGTTTCTGGATTTATTTAACAAATATCACATTACACCGCAACAATTTGACGATGCGATTCTGTACTATAAGAACGATCACAAAACTTACCTTAGTATATACCAACAGGTTACAGAAGAATTAAACAAAGAAGTAAAAAGAATTGACAGCGGCATTTACCGCTACTACTATCCACCTATTCCATCCATTTGGACATATTACGGGGTTATTCCCAAATCGGACAGCACCTTGACAAAGTACACCGACTACCTATTTTACCAACAACTGCCTGCGGCGGAATTCCGCACAAACGATGGATGCAGCTACCCCTACATTAAGCGATTCAGAGGTAAGGCTCCCTACTGGAAAATTGGGAATTAACAACGAATGCGTTGCCAATGCTTTAACGGCATCTGATACGCCATTACCCTCGTTTCCCATGACAATTACGCCGTTTTCTGTTAAAGAAGTTGTGTAAATATTTTGCCCATCCAAAGCAGTAACGTATATGGGCATCTGCAAAGTTGGCAAAAAACTCACCAAATCTACATAATGCACACCTACCCTTGCCAATGCTCCCATGGTCGCTTGTACCACTTTGGGGTTATATACATCGACCGTATCGGGCGAACACACTATCGTCGAAATACCAAACCAATCTGCCAAACGTATGATAGTACCCATATTTCCAGCATCTTGAATACCATCTAATGCCAAAATCAATTGCGATTTTAAGTTTTCCACGTGCAACTGGGTAGCAGGCATCTCAAAAACAGCAAGCACATGTTGCGGTGTTTGCAAACGGCTTAACCGACAAAGCTCGTCGTACGTAACTTGAAACGCCTCTTTGGCTACAATTTTACCCGTATATTCGCAAGTGTAAAATAAGGTTCTACACACAAAATGATCCAACATATCTTGCACCATCTTGTCGCCCTCCGCCACAAAAAGTCCTTCTAACTTTCGGTATTTCTTTTGTGAGAGCTGATTCACCCATTTTATTTTTGCTTTTGATAAAGTTGCTGCCATTTTTTTGCCAAAATTTTGTACGAAGTTACAAAAGAAATTGAGAAACCTACACTTTTATTGCTTTTTTGTGCTATTTTTGTACGTTATTGAATAGGTATGTCCCAGTTTAAATACTTCCTTGGAACAATTGCGATTATCTTGATAACTTGCACCAGTTGCAAGGTAACCAAGTATGTTCCCGACGGACACTATTTATTGGATAAGGTAAGCATCAAAAACGACAACAAAGGGTTGTCGGACACCGATTTTAGCATCTATTTGCGCCAACGCCCCAATACCAAATTGTTTAACTTTATCAACTTTAATTTGGGGTTATATAGTTTATCAGGACGCGACACTACCCAATGGATTAACCGATTCCTACAAAAAATTGGTGATGCCCCTGTTATTTACGATTCGGTAGCCACAGTTGCCTCTGCCAACGAGCTAAAAAAGGTAATGAACAACAAGGGCTACACCAACGCACAGGTTGAAACAGACATCGTCTTTAAGAATAAAAAGGCCAAAGTTACATACAACATTACCAGCAACGATCCCTACCGCATCAAAGATTTTAAATACCGCATCAAAGATGCAGAAATTGCCGAGATTGTTTTAAACGACTCCGCCTCGTCGCTTATCAAAGAAGGCAAACTATTTGACATCGACGTATTGGAAAAAGAGCGAATCAGGGTAAGCAACCTTCTGCGCAACAACGGCTATATTTACTTTGACAAAGAGTATGTTGGTTTCCTTGCAGACACCACCGCTGGAGGCAAAATGGTCAATTTATCGATGGTAGTACGCCCCATGCGTAAAATTACGGGCAAAAAACAAATTGAATCCATCGAACACGAGCCGTATCACATTAAAAACATCAATTATTTTATCACAGACGATGTTAATAGTTTGAACAACCCCGATTCGATAAACAACCTGAAACTAACCCCATACAAGGGCCTAAATTTGTATAGCAACGAAAATTTTGTCCGTCATTCGACACTATACAACAATACCGGCTTAGAAAAAGGACAGCTATACACCGACAAAAATACCGAGCAAACCTATACCCGACTATCATCATTGCATATTTTTAAATACTTAAACATTGCATATAAAGAAACTGCCGATAGTTTGGAAATTGTACCCAAAGCCGACATACAAGACAGTTTGATGTTTGGCGTAGAAAACAATATTTTGTACGATACCATTCGACACAAACAGGTAGATTGCAACATTGTTGTCACCCCAGATAAACTACAATCTTTTAGTTTTGAATTAGAAGGTACGAATAACGAAGGTGATTTTGGCATCGCAGGTAAATTTGGTTACAACCACAACAACATTTTTAGGGGAGGCGAAACATTTAAATTTCAAATTAGGGGTGCTAACGAATCGCTCATTGGTTCGCGCTCTATTTGGGATATCAGTACAGAGGCTGGATTGCAGTTCCCCACCTTTTTATTCCCCTTTGTCAAGAAAGACTTTATTTGGTCCAACACCGCTACCACCGATTTGTATGTAAACTTCAGTTACCAAATTAGAAGCGAATATTCACGCATCATTGCGGGCGCTGGTATGCGATACAATTGGACAGGTGCTAACCGAATTAGCCACTCGTTTAACTTGGTCGATTTCAATTACGTGTACCTGCCTTTTATCTCCGATTCATTTAGGGAAACCATTGGCAATTCGCTACTAAAATACAGTTACGAGGACCACTTGATTATGAGTGCTGGATATGGCATATCGTATTCAACACAAAATGCCAACAAAAACACCTCTGCTTACAACGTACGTGCATCGGTAGAAATTGGCGGCAACTTGCTGTATGGCATCTGTGCTGCAGCAGGAGTACAACAAGATGCCAACGGAGCATACACATTAGGCAATATTCCTTTTGCTCAATACGCCAAATTTGATGCTTCTTTTAGCTATAACCACGTAGTTGACGTTAAAAACTCGGTGGTATTTCACGCCGGCTTTGGCGTAGGTGTACCCTACCTCAACTCGACTATCCTACCCTTTGAGAAACGCTACTACGGCGGGGGTGCAAACAGTGTTAGAGGTTGGTCTGCTCGCTCATTGGGTCCTGGAGCATACAATGCTGGCACCAGCGTGGATTACATGAAACAATCGGGCGACATTAACCTCAACTTGAACTTTGAATACCGCACCAAATTGGTTTGGTTGTTGGAATTAGCTGCCTTTATTGACGCTGGTAACATCTGGACATTGGCAGACGAGGGACAAATAGGAGGCCAATTTAAATGGGATCAATTCTACAAACAAATTGCCTTGGGCTATGGCATTGGACTTCGCCTAAACTTCGACTTCTTTGTGGTTCGTCTTGATTGGGGATTAAAAGCATACGACCCATCTGCTGCTCCGGGTGAGCAATGGCGATTTACACCCTCGTGGAACATTCTTAAAGATACCGCCTTGCATTTTGCGGTTGGTTATCCGTTCTAATTTTAGCACACATTTAAGCAGAAAGCACACATACGATATTTAGGGTTTAATTTCCTGTTAGTGGGACGATTAAAAAAATCTCCTTTCTCCTTTTTCATTTCTCATTTATTTGTATTATCTTTGTGGCGCAATTATGCGATGGTCTCGTAGCTCAGCTGGATAGAGCAACAGCCTTCTAAGCTGTGGGTCGTGGG
>CALDQH010000003.1 GCA_937911935.1 uncultured Bacteroidales bacterium
GGTTAAATTTGTTTTGCAAAAGTACGGTTTATCAGGTACTTATGCAAACTTTTAAAGGTTTTTATGAATGTACAAAACAACCTGCCGTTTTAAGGGCAGGTTGGTGTGAGAAGCACATATCTATTTGCTGTTTTGTATTAATTGCAAGCCTTGGTTGGTATAAAAGACAAAGCGCCTATCGCTAGAGATAAGGGGCATTCCTTCTGTAATGGAATGAGCTATGATAACATGATCCGAAGGGTCTTTGTGACCTTGATCAGTGTTGGTTCGTAGGTTGGCATAAGTAATTAAATGCTCTTTTTTAATGGGAGAGATTTTTATATTAAAATCATCTTCAATTGCATCAACCATGGCTTTGGCTGTTTTCCATCGCTTGTTGCAGAGTCCTTTGTTGTTATAAGCAAGTATTAACTCTTTAACAGACTCAGTGCTAATATATAGCGTGTTCTCGTAGTTTTGTAGAATTGTAACCACATCGGGACACAACAATTCATCATCTGTCGCCAAATAGACGAAGATGTTAGTATCAATAAGGTATCGCATAGCTTAAAGCAACAAGGTTAGATCGTTTACAATGGTTGTTCCCTTGTACTTTAAAACCGCCTCCCAAGTTTTGGAGTATCTTTTGGGGGGTTCTGGATTGGTTTTTGACTGTGCCTGTTGGCTCGATTGGGGTTTTTGATTTTTGTTAGTTTCCATAAGTAATAAAATTAAAGATGTAAATAATTGATGTTGCAAAGATAGTAATAAGCGATCGAAATAATATCAAGCTTGCCCAAATTTTTAGTCTTTTTTTGCGAGGATGTTATAGGATGCTGCGCTCTTATTTTACATCCAACTCCATTTACAGAGATATAATAACCCCCGAAAGTTTTAAAAGAACTTTTTGGGGGTATGTTTTGTTAATACATCTCTCTAATCTCACTACAATATTTTAACATTTTAAATCGTAAAATGTTGGTTTATAGTAATTTGCAAGATTTATCTATATCTCTTGTTAAGAGAGTGTGATTATAAAGGAGAGTTGAGAGTGGAGAAATGTAGGGACGCACGGCTCGTGCGTCCGCGATTCAAAACTCGCTCCATACATAGGTGGCGAAATTACCCCGCAGGGGTTAAATCATGGTTGTAAGCAGGTCTTAAACAAGCGAAGCGCAGTGCAAGGCCTGTACAAAACGCACCCGCCCCTCCCTCCACCCGAAGCGCAGCGAGGGTGATACAAAACGAAAATAACACGTGTAAACACGAAAAAATAAACAATAACAAAATATCGATATTTATGAAAAATTTTACAAAACAAAACATTAAAAATTGTCCGCTTTGGATTAGGTTGTTTATAATGACCTTCATGCTGTTTGCTGGAGCGTGTGCTGCGTTTGCAGATGGATCAGCAGGGGGACCAAAGGGTGTTTACTTGAACGTAAATGGAACTAACACTTGGTATAATGTATATTCAACTTCTTGGGACTATAACCCTTCATGTTCTGGATGGAACACCTTTAAAAGTGCAACCTCAATTAGTGGAAAAGATTTAGGTACTGTAACGACCCTACAATTAAAAGGATATGCAGTTATCGGGTGGACCAACAATTCGGACTGGGTTTCTGGTGAACTTAGATACCAAATAAATAGTGGTAGTTATACTTATTTCAAAGTTGGTAACTGGGATAGTGGAAGTTCTGCTGCTAATGTACAATGTACTAGTGGGAATGACAGAGTTGTTGGTCTTAACAATCAATCTGTAAACCTACTAACAGGTCTAACACCTGGTAATCATACTATAAAATTTATGCCTTCGGGTAGAATGCGCTATAATGGAGGTAACTTTAACCCAGTTTCACATCCTGAATTGTCAGCTAAATTTACCGTCCCTGGTTATAGTACAACTACTGGAACATTGGCTATTGGAGAAGTGAATATTGGTAGTAATAAAAGTGTGGCTAAAACAATGACCCACTATGGTTCTACAACAACTGCTACATATGCGATTTCTGGAACAAATGCAAGCGAATTCGCAGTTACTTCTGTTTCAGCAACAAGTGTAACTGTAAAATTTACTCCTACTAGTGCAGGTGCTAAGACTGCAAAAGTAACAGTTACAGATGCTTATAGCAAAACATATACTTTAACCGTTACGGGTACTGGTAAAGCGGAGTCCTACACCGTAAAAAAATCAGAAACAGGAGGTACAGGGACAGTAACACTGGGTGGAACAACTATTACTACTGGTGGTGTTTCTATAAGTTCTGGTTCTAAAGCACTTTCAATTACAGCTCCTACAGGTTATAAAGTAACTGCAGTTTCTGTTTCTGCTGGTACACTAACAGCAGGAACAACAGGCTCAAGCACTTATAACGGAACTCTTAATGTTACTGCTGCAACAACTGTTACTGTTACTTATGCAAAACTTACCTATTCTATTAGTTATAACGCTAACGGTGGTTCTGGTACAATCGCAACTCAAACCAAGACTTATGGGGATGCAATAATACTTAGCAATGGTTCTGGATTATCTAAAACAGGTTATACCCTAGATAGTTGGAATACTAACTCTGCAGGGACCGGGACTAAATATAAACTTAGTGCTTCTTATACAACTGATGCGGCATTAACCCTTTACGCACAATGGACAGCAAATACCTATACCATCACTTATAAAGACCAAGGTGGTGAAAATTTCTCTGGTATTCATGCAACCGGCTATCCAACAACACATACTTATGGTGCAACAACAACCTTAAAAGACCCTACCAAGTCAGGATATAATTTCTTAGGTTGGTTTACAACTTCTGCCTGTACCGGCACAAAGGTAACTTCACTGGGAGGAACAGCATACACTGCTGATATTACCCTATATGCAAAATGGGAAAAAATTTGCATCCCAGCCGATTACACGGTATCTTTTGCAAATAGTGCAACTACTGTAAATAAAGGTAGTACGTTGCAAGCATCGGTGTCGCCAAGTGGCCTGGGATATGGTACTGTTACATGGTCGTCGAGTGCAACTAGTGTGGCAACGGTTAATAGCTCTGGTTTAATTACAGGTGTAAAAGGTGGTCAAGCAACTATTACAGCAACTGTAGCAAAAGGAGATACCTATTGCGGTGGCAGTGCTACCAAAACAATCACTGTTAAAGAAACTCCTACCGTTACAATTTCTGGCGAACAAGAGTTTTGCACATCGACCACATTAACAGCTACTGTAACAGGAATTACAGCAGGTGTAAGCTATTCAATCGCATGGTACAAAGATGACGGTGCAAACGCCGTTGCTGTTGGTAGTACATATAGCGCAAAAGAAACAGGCGCTTATAAGGCTAAGGTTACTGGTACCTATATTAACGAAAGAATCAGCGCTGATTATGCTGTAACTAAAAAAAACGCCCCTGCTACTCCCGACATCAAATTTACCCCTAACCCTGTGAAAGAAGGAACGGTGACTGTGCTTTCAATTGAAAATTACGACCCTAACAATACCTACGAGTTTAATGGTCCTGACGATCTACAAGGTACCATGACGCAAACTACCGAATTCGAACTGAGCGCAGGATCTTACGCATTTACCGTTACTGCAACCAGCAAGGCATGTCCTTCGGTAACAGCAACATCAGAAACTGAAACTCTCACCGTAAAAGAGGGTGGTGTTGCCATTGACATTTTGGGTGACGCTGCAATCTACAGCAACGACCCTACCGACTTTGTTGCCATGTACGTAACCGAGAAAAACGGTATGGCAGATTTCCCAGATGCAGAAGGAATCGCTATTTCGTCCTACACTTGGGAATTCTCTGCCAACGGAACCTCTAATTGGGCTGCATGCAAAGAATACGATAACGCAACCTTGGGAGTAAAAAACAACGGTAGCAAATGCAACAACCTACGTCCTAACAAAGTGGGATACTATCGTTGCGTAATTAACTACATTGATGGAGCAGAGAACTATGTAGGTTCGTTAACCTCTAACGTATTGCAGGTAACCCAAGCTGGCAACAATCCCAATACCAGCAGCGGCAAAAATCAACACATTAAAAGTGTAGGTGGCAATTGGACTTTGCCTGTTATTTCTGTAAATACTGGCGATAAAGATTTCCCAACTTGCTCGGCTGGTTCTTACCCATCTGCACAAACCGACAAATTGAAGAAAAAACGTTCGGTGGACGTAAAAATCTTTAACCCTGACGGAACGGTTTACTACGACCGTAAGGCACGTATGAACTATCGTGGTTCGTCTTCGCTTAACTTCAAAAAGAAATCATACGCATTCTGCCCTGGTAAAGAAAATTGTGGCGATGACGAAGATGGTGCAGATTATGTAAAAACCAGCAAAGAAAACTTGTTTGGTTTATCTAATGGTGCCAAAGACAAAGACTGGGTACTTTACGCAGCTTCTGCCGACCCATCTTTAATGCGTAACCGTCTTGTATTTAATACCTTCAAAGAAATGACTGGCAAATGGGGTGTTGATACTAAGTATGTTGAGTTGGTAGTGAACGGTGTTTATCAAGGTGTTTACGTGTTGATGGATAAAATCACCGCTAACGAAAAACGTGTAGACATTACCGATAAAAACGGTTTTATCGTAAAATTTGACAAAACCGATGTAGCAGATCGCGAAAAGTCATTGCTTGAAGGCGGTATGGAAGTTGGCGATGAAAAAACCTTTATGACTACAAGAACAGGCCGTCTGGGCATTACAACTTATGGTACTAAAGTTGACCAACTCTTTGAAATCGAATATCCCGAAAAAGAAGACATTGAAGACGAAGGTGGCAGTTGGGCGGTAACTTTAAACTTTATTAAACAAAAATTTGAACAATTCGAAACAGCTTTGGCAAAAAGCGATTATGCAACCGTGCGTAACCTCATTGACTACCAAAGCTGGGCAGACTGGTTCATCATCAACGAATATACCAAAAACGTGGATGCATACCGTGCAAGTTGCGTGTTTGTTTATAACGGTGACAAAATTGAGGTAATGCCTCTTTGGGACCAAGAACTAAGTTTCAACAACCAAGCAGGTGCAGATATTTGGAAAAAAGGTTGTGACAACACCAATGGCTTGTTGATTCAACACGAAGGCGTATATACAGACTGTTTCCCTGCTCCTTTCTGGTTTATCGGCAAAACCGTAAACTTTGGTTCGTGTGGTGGCAATAATGGTAGCAGCACCATTACGGGTACCATTGGTGGTTACCTCATTAACGATGCTTGCTTTGTAAATACCATTAAACAACGTTGGAGCTACCACATGCAAAATAGTTTGAGCAGTACAGAATTAAAAAAGAAAGTTGATGCTTATACAAGCGAACTAACTACTGCCATTAAACGTGAGAGTGCACGTTGGTCAGACGATTTCCGTTGTAATGCAGAATGTGGTGGCGGCACAGGTTACAACTCACAATCGTATGATAATTCGCTCAAGACCCTTAACGAATGGATAACGGGCAACCGTACAACCAACCTAACCGCTGCTATCAGCAACCTAAATGGTGCTTCGTCGGCAGGTATTACCATTACCATGGAACCTACAACTGGTATTACAACTCCTTGGGTTCCAGTGAAGGTATTGGTGAATGCGCCTGCAAGCGCCACCATCAAATACGATGACACTTCCATTACCGAAGGCATCACCGAAAAGAAAGACAAGGCAATTAAGACTGTAAACGACAAGTTGTACACTTACATATTCCCACGTCCTACATCATGGGGAACGGGTAACGTAGCAACACCTATTGAACAAAAAACGTACGAGATTCGTGCTATTATGACGAATGCAAGTGACGATTGCCCCGGAGTATCTAACGAAGCCGTTGCTACCATTAAACTGGCAGACGAAGGCAACGACAATTGTGTAGAGAATAAATAATAATAGAACCTTAGTAAGAATAAAATAAAAAATACACAATATGAAAAGATTTTATAACAATACAATTATGAGTGGGGCTTTCAGTAAAGTCCTACGAGTGCTTGCCTTACTTTGCGTTCTATTAGGCGTAAGTGGTAGTGCGTGGGCAGATGCTGGTTTTTGGACCGATGATGCTTGGGACTTTTACTGGTATTCTGGCAGTAAAGATGAATGGAAAGGTGGCTCAAATGATAATTGGAAATGGAGTGGAGGCTATAATGCAGGAGAAAGTGTTAATCTAGGGACAATATCAGGAACCCCATATTTAAAAGGGTTTAAAGCAAGGGTTTGGAAGAAAGACGGTAGTGATATTCAAGGTGTAAAAGTTACATATTCAGGAGCTATCTCAGGTTCAATAGATTTAAATTATGGTGGTAATTATTGGGACAATGGTACAGAAAATCAATATTGGCAAAAAACAGATCAAAATATTGCCTTCCCAACAACTGCTGGTACTCATACTATAAATTTAACCTTTGCAACAAGTGGAACATCAAAAAGTTTTAATCTTACAATCACCTACAATATCGCTGGTGGCGGCGGTGGCGACACCCCAACTGGCGACTGTGTAACACTTCCTGCCTCAAAAGGTGATTGCCAAAAAATCGAAATTTACAGCAAGAACAACTACAATTTGTATGCGTTCCAAGACGGCAATGGTATCATGGGGAACATGGGTAACTGGGACAATGCGCCTAAAGGCACTGCAACCCAATACAACGGTTCTACCTACTACAAATGGGAAATTAACGGATACGATTATGTACAACTTATCTTTAAAAACTCTAACGGCAAACAATCGGGCGACTCGGATAAACTATACGGAGGTTATGCCTATGTGTTTGACGGACAATTTGTAGATGGCGACAACAGACCTAAACCTTGCGCCAGTTCCTACAAAGCAACCGATTGCTCGGGTGGCGATATAGGCATCACTTGCGACCGTATCGAAATTTACTGTAAGTATTTGGAGAACAACGTTGCCCAAGATATGAAAGTACACGTTTGGGGTAGCGGTGGTTCTGATACGGGTATTGACGGAGGTGGCTATCATGTTGCACAAAACAGCGTTGATGGTTACCAACATTGGGAAATCTTTACAGACAAAACCAACATCTGCATTGAGATTTCTAACAAAGATGAAAACTACAAGAGTGGTAAAATTTGTGGTCTCACCAAAGGTAAAGCCTACTATTTTGACATTCCACAACACTGGTCGGGCAAAACAGACTTGTTGGCTCGTACCGAGGACTTGGCTGGTTGCAATGATGTCTATTCAAGTACCGTTATCTTAACTCGCGATGCGGCGTACAACGAAGACACAAACAAAGCTACGGTCTATGGCTACCTAAAACAAAACACCGAACAAGATGGTGGTGCTTGCGACAACCTAACCTACTATGGTTTTGCATTCTGTAAAGGTGCTGGTTGTATACCATCAACCGCAGAAAGTAAATGTGGCGACTACATTCACGCAACTGCAGTAAACTCAGGTACAAAATTGGATCGTGGTGTTGAGTTTACTGGCGAGTTCTTTGGAACAGGCTGCGAAACTACCCAATTGGAAAAAGGAGCAGTATATGGCTATCGTGCTTATGTTTATGACGGGGCAAAGGTTGTAATGTCAGCAGAAACTCGCTATTTCTCTACGGGAGGTTGTATTCCAGTTCCTGGCGGTGGCGCACCCATCGAAATTACCGTGGATGCAGAAACCTACTTTAAAGGTGACACTACACAATATGACGATTGTCGCCTAATTTATGGTAACTTGCAACGTGCGCTTAACCACCTAAAAGCGAATACCGAATACACCAATACCAATGGCAACTTGCGTCAACCTGTTATTATTACGGTTGCCAACCTACCTACCAGTCTGAATGAAATGGTAGAGTGTGGCGGTGTCGAAAAAGAGTTGAAAGCAGCATACAAAGGTATTAAGAAAGATGTTCAAGGTGGTGATAATGGTACGCTACGTAACCTAAACGTATTGGCTATAGAAGGCTTTAATAGCGAATCGGGTTACAATCCTAAAAATACCCTTACCATTCGTGCCAAAGAGGGTCACAATCCACGTGTACAGCACATGCTTATTCGTAAATCGCGCTATGTGATCGTTGACGGAATTACCATCATGTCAAACGCAGACGAATGCGGGAAAACCAAGGATACCGCTCTGGATATTGATAATGGCAGATATAACGATTGGGCAACTATTTCGCAAGACTTTAACGATGCGGGTATTGTAATCAAAAACTGTAACATCGGTTCTAATGGTTTTGCAGGTATTCACTGTACGGGTGTAGAAGACATTACCCTCGAATCAAATACCATTAACCTTACCATCGAAGACGCATCTTCAAATGCTTTAAACTGGGGTTCATCCATTAAATTTTTCGAATGTAGCAACATTAAAATGGTGCGCAACGACCTTATGGGTGAGCATGCTACACTTCTTTGGATTCAAGGTACCAGCAATGTATTTATTCACAACAACGTATTTTGGAATACCAACAAGTACAACGGTAAATGTATGGCTGTAAGGGTATATAACCAAAGTTCTGTTGGCAACCCTGACCCCAACAATATTGCTTGCTTGTACAACACCTTCTACTTGGCAGAGAACGAAAACAATGCCAACCCTTACGATTTCTTTGGTTCAAGTAATAACGATGCTAAAAACATAGCTGGTCGCATGACCTTTATGTACAACAACTGTTACAGCTATAGTACCAAAATTTCTGGCAGAGATACAGGAAGCAGTACGTTAGGTAAATTTACAGGAAGCAACAACAACTTCTGCCCCAACAACTTTTGGAGTGCAAAACAAGGTAGTGCTGCTACCTCTGGCTTCGAAATTAAAACTTGTTCTCCTGCCTACAGCGTAAACGTAAGCGAATTGGTGTGTGAAACTACGGCGACAGGTCCTGCCTCATTGGTGGTTCGTCAACCTGAAAATGGAGATGGCCTAAAAGTGGCAACTCCTATTACAGCAGCAGATGTACTTACCTATACTGGCATAACCGTTACAGACGATGAACTTACCAACGACCGTAAAAAAGATGGTATTCGTACTGGCGACAAATGGACCATGGGTGCATACGAAGCAAGTTCGTCGAACGCGGTAAGTACTATCTATTGGTTGGGTGGTAT
This sequence comes from uncultured Bacteroidales bacterium, assembly GCA_937911935.1. GTDB lineage: Bacteria > Bacteroidota > Bacteroidia > Bacteroidales > Paludibacteraceae > Enterocola. The sequence continues at coordinate 9,056 of CALDQH010000003.1, forward strand.
TAGCTCCGACTGGGATAACCGCAACAACTGGGCATGGATCAATGCATCGGGCAAAGAAGAACGTTTAACCTGTATTGATAATTTGGATCCTAACTTAACCATTATTATTCCAGAAAAAGGTTCTAAAACTCCTAGTTATCCAACTACAACTTCTAAAGAGTATTTCTATGCCCAATTGCCAGTTTCATTCGATAGTGAGGTACGCGAAACAAGTGGCGACAAAATTCCTGCAAACGAGCAAGTCAATGCAGGTAAAGGCTACGGTGCTGAAAGCAAATATGCAAGTAGCATTGTGTTGGAGTATGGTGCCGCGCTAAAAGGAGCACACCGTTTGGTAGAAAATGTTGATGGCGAGGATGTTCAACGCTACGACAAAGTAACTACCACCATGACCGTAGGTCGTGACGAGTGGACATTGGTTGGTCCTGTTATTAAACCATTTGAAAATGGCGAAAGTGGTGCAGTTCGTGAGGTAATATCTCGTGACTATTTCTTAGACTATGAACCTAATGTTTATATGCACGAGGCTACCATTGAGGTTTCTGGAAACATTATTGAGACCAATTGGGGAAAAAGTTTTGCGAGCCTAGAAGTTCCAGTTTCTGCTAACACTGCATTTGCAGTTAGCTTGCCTAATAGCTATGGTCAACAAAAGTTACGTTCTAAAATCTATTACAAAAAAGTAGTTCCTGATCCTTCGAAATTGGACGACTATTTGATGCCTAAGTCATTCAAACCATTTGTAGGTCGTTTTGTAAATGAATCGGAATTGCCTGTTTATGATTTTAGCAAAGAAAAAGTACAACTATTGAACAACTCATATCCTTGTAACCTAAGCATTGATGCGTTGGAGGGTACTGATAATGCCAACGGTACTGTTTATGTGTATGACTATTCAGCTGCATCATTCAAAACCAAAGATGCAATTAAAGGTCACGATGGCATGATTCGTCCACAAAATGGTTTTGTGTTTAAATCGAATGTTGAGGAGTTGGCAATTACCGAGTCCATGTTGGCGGATGGTGTGACCCGTTCTCGTTCGGTTGAGCAAGAAATGCCAATGGTGCGTATCGATTTGCACGCAGGTTATCCACAGAATCCTATCCACAGTAGCATTGTGATTCGTCAGGATGTAAACTTATTGAATGCTACTCAAGATTCGCCAATCAATGCCGAAAAGGTATTTGCTCCTACTGCAGGCGCTCCAGAGTTGTATATGATTGCCAACGATACTAAATATGCACGTTTGTGCGTGGGCAGTGCTGCGCAAATGATTCCTTTGGGCGTTCGTTTACAAACTCCAATGTACGTAGCGTTTGCAAAATGCACCAGCGAGGATTTTAGTCAAATTACCTTGGTGGATGTAGCTACAGGTGAAGAGTATGATTTGTTGAAAGAATCGTACACTGCCGACATGTTGCCTGCTGGCGACACAGAAGGTCGTTTCTTCTTGAACCTAACCTTGGCAGAAGACGATGAATACATCGAAGACGAAGAAAACGGTGGTAATCTTCCTACTGATGTAGAAGATGTTATGGACGGATCTGCCATTAGTATTTATGCTGCAGATGAACAGACTATCCGTGTAGTGGCTGCTAATACAGAATTGCAAACCATCTATGTTAGCGATATGGCTGGACGTACCATGAAGTACGATGTATCTGGCAACTTTGCCGAAATGCGCTTGCCTGTGACACAAGGCATTTACTTGGTAAAAGTAATTGGTGATAACGCAACAAGAACAGAAAAAGTGATTTTAAAATAAATGGTGATACGGTGATACGGTGAGTTGGTGAGTTGAGTTTCAGTTCATCGAATAACCAAATCACCAAATAACCAAAATTTCGAAGAAATTTTAGATATGAAAAAACAAATTTTATTGGTAGTGTTGATGTTGTGCTCAATGGGCGCAATGGCGGTGAGTTTGCCCAGTAAGTCGTACAATGTATTCTCAGGAACGCAAGGCAGCACTGGACCTTATACCATAGGAACTGGAACTACATTCGCAAACACATCAACCGTGGGATCTTATACAGGCACATGCGAAAATGCAGGTGTAAATGTAACATTTGGTTCGGTATGTACTAATTGTTGCGCTAGCGAGATTTGCGGTGCTACAACTGATTCTGAGGTAGATGCTTGTGAGGAAGAAAACTTCGATAACATTGCATGGCAATCTTGTATGGCTGCGTGTCAAGGTGAGCACTTGGGCTACGAAACTCCCCTCGACGCCCCCACCGCCTTCCTACTTGCCCTTGTAGCGGCATACGGTGCAGTAGCGGTGTATCGTCGTAAAACCAATACCACTGTTGCTTAGGCTATACCTTTAAGTGCATACACACACTGCATCATATCAACGGCTGTAACTTCTTGGAGTTACAGCCGTTGGTGTTAGTAGTATGATTTACATTAAACCGTGAGTTAGAAAATGTCTTAAATGCAAGTGCGTTATGCCGTCGTAATCGGCAGATTGTAAAAAAGGGGAAACTGATATTACGTATTTGGGATAATTATCCTTAATGCGTTTTAAATTACCAAACTCTCTATTGCGGGTAGCTTCATCGGCTATTAGGTAACATACCTGAATATAGACCCTTTGACCCGTAGGTTTGGTACATACAAAATCAATTTCACCCGCTTGCAAATCGCCTACCGTTACGCTATAACCCAGATGTTTTAGTTCGTTGTAAACGATATTCTCCAACACTTTCTCTATGTCGTTTTCTCTTCTGCCACCCACCAAGGCATTTCGTATTCCGTGGTCTGAGAAATAATATTTGTCGGCACTTTCAAATAGTCTTTTCCCTTTAATATCGTACCGATTCACTTTTTGCACAATATATGCATCGCACAAAAACTTAATATAGTTAATGATCAATGAGGTAGTTATGTTATCGCCTTGCGATTTCATGTATTTTGCAATGCTGTTGGCAGAAATAACTTTCCCTGCATTATCAGCCAAAAAATAGACCAAATTCTCTAAAAAAGGAACATTTCTAATCTGATTTCGCATCACTACATCTTTTAACAGCACTGTGTGAAATACATCTTTTTGATACTCTGCAGCATCGTTTACGTCTAAACCCATTTTTAACAAGCCTGGTAATCCGCCATACTGAATGTATGTGCTTAGCGTTTCGTCAGAATCGGGTAGTTTATGAAACTGCATAAATTCATTATAACTTAACGCATTTATATGTATCTCTTTATATCTACCACCAATAATAGTACTTAAATCGCTACTCAACATATTAGAGTTAGAACCAGTTATTATTAACTCAATATTAGGTTCTTCGTAATAGTTGCGCAAGCTTTTTTCAAAGTGTTCAACATCCTGAATTTCGTCTATTAAAACATAATTCACAACGTTCTCTACTAAATTAGCATCGATATAAGCATTTAAATCGGTATAATGCTTGATTGTATCAAAGGCTTTTTTTTCTTTGTCGATGTAAATAACGTTAGTAGATTGCTGCGTAGCTAACCTGTCCCTAAACATCCGCAGTATATAGCTCTTTCCAACCCTACGTTGCCCTGTTAAAATAATAATCGTATCCTTGCGAAAGTATTTTTCTATCTCCTGTAGATACCAATTTCGACTAACTATATTCATATTTTTATATTTTATATCGTATGTATTTGCAAATATAATGAATTTTATTCGATATACAAGATAAAAACAAAACGAATATTGTCTTTTGCAAATATACGTAGAAAAAGTTGACACTTTGGAGTTACAGCCGTTGGTGGTTTAAGGGTGTTTTTTGAGTGATAGGTAGGGTAAGGCTCAAATTGTCGCACCCAAAAAGCATAATCAAATGCCTCGGCTCAAAGACAAGAGTCGAGGCATTTTTCTGTATGATTCATAGCTATTGCAAATCCAGTGACAAATGTTTATTTTTGCGTTGATAGATAGAAAGGAGACATTAAGATGACAGCACAAGAATTAAATTCGTATCGCTTTTTATCGGGCGAAGAGCCAACCGACGAAATGTTAGAAGCCATTATGCAAGAGGTAGCCATAGAAGCAAAAGAACGTAACAAACGTGCCACTGAACGTTATATGAATCTATTGAAGCAAGATATTATTGAGAAGCAAAAATATTGGGGTTCCATTGTAGCAGGTAGTAAAGCATGAATGAAAAGAAACCAGAATTGATTATAATTGCAGGTCCCAATGGATCTGGCAAAACATCCGTTACACAGAAATTTCTACATCACGAATGGTCTGAGGGTACATTGTACATCAACCCTGATATTGTTGCGAACGAAAAATATGGTGATTGGAATAATCAAGATGCCATTATTAAAGCTGCGCAATACTGTGCAGAATTAAGGGAACACTGCCTTGTAAAAAAGAAAAGTTTTGTTTTCGAAACTGTTTTTTCATCCATCGACAAGATTGATTTTCTTTATCGGGCAAAGCAAGCAGGATTTTTTATTAGAATCTTTTTTATTGCAACAGAACACCCCTCTATCAATGCCTCACGCATCGCAAAACGTGTAATGGATGGAGGTCATGATGTGCCTATTCAGAAAATAATTTCAAGGTATTATAAATCAATTGCAAATTGTAGAACTATCTCTCATGTAGTTGATAGGTTGTATGTTTATGATAACTCCATAGATGATACCAATGCAAGACCATTATTTAGGCTAAGTAATGGAATTTTAGCAAAGCAATATACATCAGAAGTCCCAGACTGGGCGAAAAATCTTCTACCCTAACATTGTTATACTATAATCAAATGCCTCGGCTCAAAGACAAGAGCCGAGGCATTTGTTTTTCTGGGTGGAGTTAGTTGAGGTGGCATATTTTAAAAGATTTCACCTTTCCATAGTGCAGAAAGAAAATCGTACACGTAGTAAACGTTTATATCGTCTATTTTTCGGGTAATTTTATCTAACGATACTACTATTGGTCGAGCGCCGGGATAATCAGAAACAAAGGATTTTAGACCTTTAAGGTGCTTGTTCTGGATATTATCGGTCGATTTAATTTCGATTGCCACCTTGGCATCGCCAATAACGGCATCTACCTCTACACCTGTTTGAGTACGCCAATAAGAGAGTTTCTCGGATTTATGGTTGTATCCGATGTACGCCACTAACTCTTGTATGATAAAATGCTCAAAGGCATGCCCATACTCGATGGTTCCCTGCGCCAACGAGGTTCTGTTAAGTAAATAGTGAGGTAATGCCACATCAAAGAAATAGAATTTTGGAGCATGTATTAACCTACGCTTTAACACTTTGGTATATGCAGGAATTCTATAACCAATTAAGGTATCCTCTAATATATCAAAATAGGCTCTAACGGTATGCGTTTTTATGCCACAGTCTGTTGCTATGTTGCTATAATTTATCATCTCGCCATTTGACAAGGCAGCTACTTCTAAGAAACGCTGAAAACTGCCAAGTTGACGCACAATAGACTCCTGCAAAAGTTCTTCTTTCAAATACACATCTATATATGCCGCTAATAAACGCTGGGGATTTTTAGCAAAATAATGTGTAGGAAGTAAACCATGAAGCAAGGCTTTGTTTAAATCAAAATCTGGTATTTCGGCACTTACCAATGGAAAAAAATAGCAAGGATAGGCACGCCCCCCTAATGTATTGTACCCTTTACGCTTTAACTTCCGTGCACTTGACCCGCATAGCACAAATTTTATTCCTTTTTCGGAAATTAGCCTATGTACCTCGTTTAATAGTTCTGGGACTTCTGGAATTTCATCAATCACTACAATTGTATTAGCATCTTTATCTTGTAGCATTTGGTACAAAAGACTCGGGTTGCTTCTAAAACGCATCAGCAATTCAGAGTCAAGCAAGTCTATATAAACTGCTTTGTCTAACTGGGTGCGTAGAATAGTGCTCTTGCCTGTTTGTCTTGCCCCAAATAAGAAAATAGAGCTATCCAACTCGTTTTCTAATTGTAAATACCTCTTAAGCATGATTTTAGCATTTTTTATTCCTTGCAAATCTAAAATAAATTTTTCAAAATGCAATGTAATTTGTAAAAATAAATTTCAAAATGCAATGTAATTTGTAAAATTGTTTCAAAATACAATGTAAATACATCGTTTTATTTACTACAATCTACCTCTCTTAGTACTCCCAAAAACCTTTAACATTTCAGTTTGCAAATATCTGATTTACAGGCATTTGTCGAATATTATCTATATCTCTTGTTAAGAGATATAGTTTTTTTGAAGCTCCAAAACGCTGAAAAGCAG
>CALDQH010000004.1 GCA_937911935.1 uncultured Bacteroidales bacterium
TAACGGGAAGAGGCTCCAGAAAAAAAATAGCACCCGAATGGGTGCTTTTTCTGGAGCCTCTCATGGGACTCGAACCCACGACCTACTCATTACGAATGAGTTGCTCTACCAACTGAGCTAAAGAGGCGTTTATTACAAAACGGTTGCAAAAATAGTGTTTTTTTTAGACAAAACAATAAAAATAAGCATCATCGAATAATATTTTTACAAATTGCCTAATTTACAAGATGATAAATAAAAGAGAATCACTACTTTTGCATCGTAAAAAATCAATATTGTTAACAAACATCTAAAAAAATGGTAGAAAAAGTTGGTAAAAACGCCGGTTTAATCTGGAATGCATTGAACAATGCAGGTAAAGCTCTTGAAGCTAAAGAAATCAAAAAAGCAACCAAATTAACAGACAAAGATTTGTATGCAGCTTTTGGTTGGTTATTACGCGAAGACAAAATCAACATGGTAGAAGAAGGTAAAGAAGTTTTTGTAAACCTTATCTAATACATTCTTTACTCATATAGATCAAAAAAGTCTCTGCAATCGCAGAGACTTTTTTTTGCACATCATTCAGCAACTTCGTTATCGCATAATTACCTTATTAACGGTTTGCTGAGTTTCTACAAGATATATACCAGGAAGCAAATTACCATTATATACGGTAACATTTTCGCCTATCACATTGTAGATAATGAATTTTTCGGTTGATACCGAGATGTAGCCATTTTGAGAGCTAATTACCACAGCATCCTCTTTACCTTGTTCAATGCTTGTTACTGGAATCTCATGTACTTGTTGTTCAAACACAGGATTTTCCAAGTCTCCATTAAAGGTTATTTCGATATCAAATTTACCAGCAGAGGTAATTTCAACCACAACATGGGTTTCAAATACAGTAGGATCACAATTTCCATAAATCGGATATGTTAGCACCAATGGGATTTCTGTTTCGGAAACCTCAACAGGAATCACCACACGATTGTCGTTTTCGGCTGTAAAGATATATTCATCCAAACACTCTCCATCAACTACTACACCCAAATATTCCACCACTGGCAATGGATCGGGTTGGGTAAGTTCGACAGAAGCATTGGCTTGGCAACCGTTCGCATCGGTTACGGTAACTGAATACTCACCTGCTTTTAGGTTAGATTGATTGGCTGCCGTTGCATCAGCGATATCCTCGCCTGTCCAACTGTAGGTATATGGAGCTGTACCACCGCTTACCGAGGTTGTAATCGCACCATTGGTTGCGCCATAAGCATCGGGATTTACGACAGAGGCAAAACTCAATACCAAAACATCGGGCTCGGTAATGGTATAGGTCGCTTCGAAGATTAAACCGATGCTATCCACAATTTTTAACGAGTAAACGCCCGCAGTCAAACCAGCGATGTCTTTGGTATTGGCTGTGCTACCATTTGGATAGGTCCATGTATAGGTGTAAGGAGCAACAGAGCCTGTAACCTCAAGTGTAATAGCACCGTTGTTATCGCCGTTGCATGTTACATGCGTAAGGGTTGGAGTAACCACATAAGGCAATGGATCGGGTTGGGTAAGTTCGACCGAAGCATTGGCTTGGCAACCATTGGCATCGGTTACGGTAACTGAATACTCACCTGCTTTTAAGTTAGATTGATTGGCTGCCGTTGCATCGGCAATACCCTCGCCTGTCCAACTGTAGGTATATGGAGCTGTGCCACCGCTTACCAAGGTTGTAATAGCACCATTGGTTGCGCCGTAGGCATCAGGATTTACGACAGAGGCAAAACTCAATGCCAAAGCTTCGGGCTCGGTAAGGGTGTAGGTAGCTTCATAGGTAAGACCAATGCTATCTTCTATTTTCAACGTGTAAACACCTGCTGTCAAAGAAGCAAGGTCTTTAGTAGTAGCCGTGCTACCATTAGGATAAGTCCACGTATAGGTATAAGGTGCAACAGAACCTGTAACCTCAAGTGCAATAGCACCGTTGTTATCGCCATTACAAGTTACATGCGTAAGGGTTGGAGTAACGGTGTAAGGATCGGGTTCGGGGCATACATCCCAAGCATTAACAACGGATTTTAAACCGCTGGTACGGTTGGTAACCCACGATTTTAACGAAGTGGTACTAACCGACGTGTTTTTAGAACTACCTCTTAACACCGTTTGCAAGCTATCAATTTTGGCATTCAATACAGTAGCATTTAGTGCACCATTGGCACCCAAGT
>CALDQH010000005.1 GCA_937911935.1 uncultured Bacteroidales bacterium
CTAAACATTCTTCTTGCATCTTCTGCAGTCTCTTCTCTCTTTCCAGATACAAATTTAATTGGCAATCCTGTCTTTGGATCTATACCAGCTGCAATAATATCTTGGACATTAGGCAAAAAAGGCTTTCCCATTATTTCTTCTCTCCTTGTTTCATTATTGAATCCATAAATTTTTGATATGCATCTTTTTGCATGATCTTCTCTGTGGCTTTCATCTTCCATCTATCTTCTGCGCTCATCATAGATAAAAGCTTTGGACTTAGTTCTTGTAAGTCTCCAAATTGTTTAGCTGTTTGCTCTTTAGCTTTGGCTGTTGTATCTTTTAACTGTTTAACTCCCTTAGCTTCAGCTTTTACGGAGCGAGCATGAGCAACATCACTCGCTTCTTCGGTCTATCTGTCCGCTTAGTTCAGCATTAAAATTTAGCAGAGCACGTAAGTGCTACGCTAAATTTGTAGGCATAATTCTTTCTCGATTTTGTTCCAAGCGAGAGCTAAGACAAAATCGAGATTTTTTATACTTTTGCCGTTGTCTAAAACATCCATGATTGTCTATTATCGACTATCGACAATAGACGAGCGACTATCGACAGTTATCATCTTAATTTTTATATCTTATGAACAACACCGAACTTACTACTACGCAAAAGTATAGCACAACTGAACCGTACCTATTCGTTTCAGAACCATTTGTCGGTTATAATATCGAAAATCCTCAAGAAGAATTTGATAAAATCCAGCGTTTGGCAGAACAAACCAGGGGCATCGTTATGCCGAATATAAAAGATAAATACATCGATGTCCTACAAGTATTACCCCATACTTTTAATAGCAAAAAACCTTTAGTGGAAGCAAAAAGATGGGCAGAAAAACATCTTAATAAAACATACACATCACATATTGGCAAGGCAGAACAATTCGATTATTTAATAAGTAAATCGGCTATAAAGAAGTACATTCAATCTAGTAATCAAAGTGATAACCTTGCAGTACACCTATCTGTCTTAAAAGTTTTACCACAAGTAATAGATGTTAGCATCGAAGTAGAAATTCATGCAGATTATACCAAAGTGAACGGAGTTCGTTCTATCAATAATCCAATTAATAAAGGTGTTTTAATACATAGATTCTTTGGAGCTATACTATTTAAGGATCAATTTTATCGAATTAAGACAACCATTTACGAGTATCGTGATGATAACTTCCCAAATAAACCCTATACATTTGAGGTAATAAAAATAGAGCTGCTTGACGATTCAAACAGCCCTGTATCGGTAGCTAGTCATCCTAACTCAAAAAGAGGTTTAATCACTAACACCACAAAATTACTACAAAATGTTGAAAAATCATACGATAAAGGAAAATTTTTATTAGATGAGTCTGAAAACCAGTGATATTACTGCTTTGAATTTAATCCCGCATCCACTTTTTTTGCGAGTGCGGATTTGTTTTTTTATTTTTTTTACTACCTTTGCCCTTGCATTAGGTGCTCCTAAATCCATAGCGATAAGGGAGTGAAAAGGGAATTGGGTGAAAATCCCAAACAATGCCTGTTGCTGTAAGTTCCTCTTACATAGTAAGAAAAAGTTTTTTTACATACACTTTGTCACTGGCTATAAAAGCTGGGAAGGCGTAATAAAAACGGAACAAGTCAGAAGACCTACCAATGCATCAAAAGATTTAACCTGCAGGATTACGGGTATAGAATCGCAAAATGCTTTTAAGCCAAAAAAAAGTTTCTGACTTGTTTCGTTATTTTTTGTGTCCATTTGTTTAACAGTGCGGACGTGTTAGCTTCTTTTTAGTGTTTGGTGGGTGTATTTTGAGTTATTCTATTATCCGTTTCCTTGCAAGGGAAATGGATATTTTTTTTACTCAATATTCACTCATTATTTTTTTCTATGAAACGATTTTATGCTTTACTCACGCTCTTGGGCATTGCCCTTTGTGGTGTGGCGCAAGTACCTGCCATTATTGCGGTGGGTGCCGATGGGCAGGAACAGACGTATCAACTGTCGCTTGCCAAAGAAATTGTGTTTGAAACGGCAGGTGATGCTCCAACCATGCAACTTAAGTTGTTGGATGGAACGCAAGTAGTAGGTTTAACCGAAGTCCTTTTTGGAAGTATGGACCCTGATGTTCCTACACACATTACGGGTACGGATGCACCTATGGTGTACGTTTTTCCTAACCCCGTGGTTGCTACCCTTTATGTAAATGGAGTGGGCGATAACACCCAATTACAAGTGTTTGATTTATCAGGTAAATTGATAAAATCAGATACCGGTAGTAGTATTTCTGTCGCTCATCTAAATCAAGGAACATACCTTTTACGCATCGAAAACAAAGTCGTTAAATTTATAAAACAATAAACCTATGAAAAGAATTTTACCCCTATTGATAGCCAGTGTTGTAAGTGTTGCCCTTTTGGCACAAAACAGTTTTTACATCTACAAATTAGATGGTAGTATAGAGCAGTATTTGGTCGATGAAGTGGAGCGTATTAGCTTTGAAGCACCCGAAGTTGATCCAGATCAACCTATCGATCCAGATCAACCTATCGAACCCGACAAACCTATCGAACCCGAACCACAAGTAGCGGTGCTTACCTTTGAGGATGCAGATGCTAAATTTCCTGCCTATTCGTTAGATTATTGTGGTGTAGATGTAGAAAAATGGTCGGATATTATCCCTGCTGCCGATCAACAATATTATGGTGGTAGTACCCTCATTTATGCAGATTGGAGCAATCCAGATGGAACTCCTTACACTTGGACCGATGCCGGTAATACAGGTTTGACCCATACTTTCCCTTATAATTGGGGTACCTACGATTTTGCTGGTGGTGGCATGGTTATTTCTAATCATTATGTAACCTTAGAAGAGTTAGAAAATGTAGGAACAGGTGGTATGTACAATTATCAGTTAAGTATATTGGGCGAAAAAGCCGATAATACGTTTGCTTTTGCCTATTGCGATTCGAAAGTAAACTCAGATGCTAAAATAGAGTTAGCCTTTGAAGATGGTGTGGCTCGTCAAATTAACAAAATGAAGGTGGTAATGGGTGCGCTACCCATCTACAGCATTATAAACGGTAGCGATTTTAGCGAAGCCTACGACGATGACGACTACTTAAAATTAGTAGTAACTGGTTATGCCGAAGATGGAAGTACTCAACAAGTAGAAATTATGTTGGCAGATGGTTCGGACCCCTCTACATGGGCAGTTGATTGGACCGAAGTAGATTTGTCATCGTTGGGCAAAGTAACCAAACTTGCTTTCCACATGGACGAAGCACAACAAATTAGCTACGATGGCGGTGAAACCATTTATTATAAATCTCCTTTATATTTTGCTATCGATGATGTGGAAGTTCAATTATAAGCGCATTGTAGAACTATTCCTTGTTGTGTTGTTTATGGGCGGTATGACCGCCTGTAACAACGATGAGGATGTGTTTGGACCTGGGGCAGATGTCCCATCAAATCCATCCATCCCTTCAAAACCAGTCTCTTACTATCGCCCTAAAACCAGCTTGTCGCAAGCTAATTGCAATAAAGTGTATGAATATTTACCCGCTCCAGGCCAGTTTATTAACGAAACCAAAACGGGTGGATTTACCGATAAACATACCACGCAACAAGCTGCCAACACCTACGCCGAGGAACGTTTTGCAGCTGGCATTTGGGTGTCGTTGGGTGGCTTTGGCGGATATGTAGTGGTGGGTTTCGATCACAGTATAGATAATACGGGTGGATACGATTTTGCTGTAATAGGCAATTCGTTCAACAATTCGTCCGAGCCTGGCATTGTATGGGTAATGCAAGACGAAAATGGCGACGGATTGCCCAACGATACGTGGTACGAACTACGCGGTAGCGAAACAGGCAAGGAAACAACCATTCAAAACTATGCCGTTACTTACTATCGTCCCGAAACCGTACAAAGTCCTGTAAAATGGACCGATAGTGAGGGAGCTAGTGGCGAAATTGATTACCTGAAAGCCTATCACAATCAGGATTACTACTATCCGCTTTGGGTAGAAAGCGATAGTTATACGCTTACAGGGACACGTTTGGAAGCTAAAAATTACGACCAATCGGGCAAAGGCTCGTATTGGGTATTGCCCACCTATGATTGGGGCTATGTCGATAACTTTAGCAGCATCGATCGTCCTACCGAAAAATCGGTCGATAATCGTTTTAGAATTTCCGATGCCATGGATAGCAATGGCAAGGCAGTTTCGCTGGACTATATCGATTTTGTAAAAGTGCAAACAGGCGTTAATAGCAAAAGCGGTTGGTTAGGCGAAGTTTCTACCGAAGTAGTAGGCTTCTACGACTGCTCTATGCAATAACCTCCGCTTACATGTTTCAACGTATAGGGATTCAATGCTCCGACTGAGAGCGTCAGTCCTCGCATTTGAATCGCCTAAACGAATAAACGCCTAAACGCCTAAATGAATATAATGAAACATCTATACCTCCTCATACTAACCCTGCTCTGTGCTTCTTGCATGGAGTGGGATTATGGATTCGAAGAAGATTTTTCGGCTCCCGATGCGGGTTTGTTTGTGATAAACGAAGGTAATTTTCAGTACGGGAATGCCACGCTTTCGTTTTACGACCCATTAACCCACCAAGTAGAAAACGAAGTGTTTTTTCGTGCCAACGCCATGAAGTTAGGCGATGTGGCGCAGTCAATGACCATCCATAATAACATCGCTTGGTTAGTGGTAAATAATTCACATGTGGTGTTTGCCATAAATACCACCACCTTTAAAGAAGTGGGGCGCATCACCAACCTTACTTCGCCCCGTTATATGCACTTTGTGTCAGATACTAAGGCCTACATTACACAATTGTGGGATAACCGTATTTTTATAGTCAATCCCAAGACTTACCAAATAACGGGCTACATTCAATGCCCCAACATGACGATGGAGAGTGGATCTACCGAGCAGATGGTGCAAAAAGGCAAGTACGTGTATGTAAACTGCTGGTCGTACCAGAATAGGATTTTAAAAATAGATACCGAAACAGACCAAATAGTTGGCGAGTTGCAAGTGGGTATTCAGCCCACCTCATTAGCGTTAGATGCTTACGGTAAATTGTGGACAGTAACAGATGGTGGTTACGAGGGATCACCTTATGGTTACGAAGCGCCTTCGTTGTATCGCATTGATCCCGAAACTTTTACTATCGAAAATAAATTTATGTTTGCCATGGGCGATTCGCCGTCGGAGGTACAACTAAATGGCGATAAAACCAAACTATATTGGATAAACGATGACATTTGGTGTATGTCGGTAACGGCCAGTGCCGTGCCATCGGAGCCATTTTTGCCCTCGCAAAATACCTTGTATTATGGGTTAACCATTTGCCCTACATCGGGCGACGTGTATATAGCCGATGCCATTGATTATGTGCAGCAAGGCAAAATATACCGCTATAGCAGTGATGGAAAACTTTTAGATGAATTTTATGCAGGCATCATTCCAGGTGCTTTTTGTTGGAAATAGTATGATTAAGAAAATTGGAATAGTATGCTTGCTGTTTGCATTGTTTGCAGGGGCTATAGCACAAGAAAACGCTACCAAAGGCAAGTTGGGTAGGGGTGTGGCTTTGCACGATGTTATTATTTACGGCAAACGCCCCTTAAAAGAAATAGGTACTCAAAAAACTGCTTTTGATTCTACGCAACTCAAAGAAAATATTTCGCTTTCTATGGCAGATGTGCTTACCTATAACTCCTCTATTTTTGTCAAGAATTATGGCAGGGCTACGCTATCTACTGTATCCTTTAGGGGCACTTCGCCGTCGCACACGCAGGTTACGTGGAATGGTATGCGCATTAACAATCCGATGTTAGGCATGACCGATTTTTCCATGATTCCATCGTATTTTATAGACGATGCCTCGCTATTACATGGCACGTCGTCTGTAAACGAAACGGGTGGTGGGTTAGGTGGATTGGTCAAAATGACCACGAAACCTGCCAATGCCGATGGCTTTGGCTTGCAGTACATCCAGGGTGTGGGCTCGTTTAACAGTTTTGATGAGTTTTTGCGCCTTACCTACGGCAATCGGCATTGGCAGGTTTCGACACGTGCCGTGTTATCCACCTCACCCAATAACTACACTTACCGTAACCACGACAAAAAAGAGAATATTTACGATGAAAACATGAACATCATCGACCAATATTACCCCATCGAAGAAAACAAAAGTGGGGCGTATCAAGATTTTCATTTTTTGCAAGAGGCATACTACAATACGGGTACAGGGCATCGTTTGGGCCTTAATGCGTGGTACATTCAGTCAAAACGTGAGCTTCCCATGCTTACCACCGATTATGCTGATAACACAGCATTCGAAAACGTGCAGCGCGAACAAACCTTTAGAGGTGTACTGTCTTGGGACTTTTTGCGATCGCAGTACAAAGTGGCTGCCAAGGCGGGCTACATTCATACCTACATGGCTTACGATTACAAGCGCGATGTGGGCAACGGAATCATGGCTAACATGACGGAATCGCGTAGTAAGGTAAATACAGCTTATGCCCAAGCCGAGGGCGAATATTATTTGGGCAAAGAGTGGCTTTTTTCGGCTAATTTGGCTTTTTACCAACATTTTGTAGAAACCAAAGACAAAAACATTATCAAAATAGAGGGCGGTAATGCCATTGTGGGTTACAAAAAAGCACGCCCCGAATTAACGGGGTCTGTTTCGGTTAAATGGCAACCTATCGACCGTTTTGGAATGTCCGTCGTAGTGCGCGAAGAAATGTACGGTAGCGAATGGGCACCCATTATTCCAGCTTTTTTTATAGACGGGGTACTGTGGGAGCGCATCAACCTTATGGCAAAAGCATCGGTATCGCGCAACTACCGTTTCCCGACCTTAAACGATATGTACTTTTTGCCTGGCGGTAATCCCAATTTGAAAAAAGAAAACGGTTGGACCTACGATGCAGGACTTAGTTTTGCCGTGGGAAGAGAAAATTTATACACCCTATCGGGTAGTGCCACTTGGTTTGATTCGTACATCAACGATTGGATTATTTGGCTGCCCACCACCAAAGGATTCTTTTCGCCGCGCAACATAAAAGATGTACATGCCTACGGGGTCGAATTAAAAGCCAACGCTTCTTTTTGCCTCGCTAAAAATTGGACCCTAACGTTAGACGGTTCGTTCTCCTGGACTCCATCTATCAACAACGGTGACCCGCTTTCGCCTGCCGATCAATCAGTTGGTAAACAGCTACCTTACGTGCCCGAGTATTCAGCCAATGTGACGGGAAGGATATCGTACAAAACTTTTTCTTTCTTGTATAAATGGTGTTATTACAGTGAACGATACACCATGTCGAGCAACGACATTACCCTTACAGGCAAACTACCCACCTATTTTATGAGCAACATAGCCATCGAAAAAAACTTGCTCTTTTCTTTTGCCGATTTCTCCATTAAGTTTAACATCAACAACCTTTTTAACGAAGAGTACTTATCCGTTCTTTCTCGTCCCATGCCTGGTATCAACTTTCAATTATTTTTAGGCATTACCCCCAAATGGCGTTGATGCGTTGATTTGTTCGTTTGTTTGTGCTCCGCAAAATAACCCGCCTTAAAAATTGCACTCTTGCATCTTTTTACTATCTTTACCATTGACAAGCGACTATCGATAATTGATCAGCGGCAGTAAAATACGGCTTCTCGTGCTACTAAGCATGTGCTTATGCCTTCCTTTGGGGGCACAAGTAAGTCGTTATTTTGATATGAAACTGCTTAAAACCATATCGGTAGGGGCATATCAGGGCGTTAATCCTATTTTTGTAGCCGATTTAGATGGCGATAATTTGCCCGAATTGGTCACCGTACAATCCGATTTTCGAGATAATGCGGCAACTTTGGTGATTGTGTCGGGCGCGGCTTCGTACAAGCAAACTCGCATTCACTTTGGAGCGTCGTATGGTACGCCTGGGGTTTCGTTTGGCTATGCTTGCGGTGCTATTGCGCTTGCACGAACCCAACTTCCCAATGGCAGTAAACGAGGCACTATTTATGTCGTAGCAGGAACTGCGCAGCAAAAATTACTATATGCTTATGCCTATTATGGCTACGAACAGATAGAGGAGATAGCATCCGTTCCATTGCAACAAAATCTATACGGAAACCCTGCTGTTGTCGATTTTGACGGCGACGGACGCGACGAAGTATTTGTAGGCAACGAAGTGTTCGATGCTTATAAACTAAACACCATAGGGTGTGGTACCGGTGGCAATGTGGGCAGACACATGCAACACGATGGGGCTAATTTCTCGCTTTCGGTAGCGGCAGATGTATTGCCCGAGTTGCCTGGTATGGAATTGATTTGTGGTAATCAGATTTACAGTGTGCATCCACATGGCTCGCCCACAGGTGTGCGTTTGGTGCAAACTGTAGGTGGCGATGCCCAGGATGGATCGGCATTGGTTGCCGATTTTACAAGCGATAATAGACTCGATATTTTGGTACGCGATATAAACGGTCAATTGTCGTTATACGACCCTGCCGCCAATCAATGCCTGTTCCACAAAGATTATTTGCCCATGAAAGCCTATCCGGCTGTGGGCGATATCGATGGCGATAGCTTGCCAGAGATTGTGGGTTTAAAAGACAATCATACTTTGGCAGCGTATAAATACGTGCCGTCGCGCGGAAGTTTGCGCCAATTTTGGACGATACACCACACCGATGTGTCAGCGCAAACCTCGATGACGTTATTTGATTTTAATGCAGATGGCTGTTCTGAAATTGTGTATCGCGACGAAACTTCGCTGCGTATCATTAACGGCAGTGGTAAAAATCACATAACTGGTAATGATACCATACAAGCTGGTAGGCGGGTTGCATATAATTTAGCCACCTTTCAGGTGTCGAGTGTAACCAAAAGCGAGTATCCGGTTGTAGCCGATGTAAATGGCGATGGCAAAACCGAAATCGTAGTGGGTGGTACGTTGTACGAACCCTACAAAGACGGCAATGCAACTATCAATATCTTTGGTGCTAATATTGTCCCATGGACAGTAGCCCCGACCCGCTGGACGAGTTATGTAGATTGTCGCTAGTCGAAGGTCGCTTGTCGCTTGTTGCTTCGCAACGTTAAATCGCAGAATCGTTAAATCGTTGAATTGCAAATCAACGATTCCACGATTACACGTGAGCGCAGCGAACAAAAAAACGCATCAATAAATAAACAATAATATGAACAAAACAAGACTTATTCTATTTCAGGTATTCAGTATTTTAGGACTAGTAGCTTCGATATACTTGTGCGTGGTATTAGGCGATACCACCAGCTACATCCTAGCTGGATTGTTCTTATTCTCGGCCGTGTTCTTTATCTATCAAATGCGATACTTTAAGAACCACGATAAAAACAAAAAAGACGCTTAAAACCTTGTGTTAACTTTTTTATTCAACGTTTATGAAAAAAATGTTGTTAGCCTGTTGTTGCCTATTGGGTAGCATGGGGCTATTTGCGCAAACTGCTGTATGTCTATCGCAACCCATTCCTGCAGATACCTCTGTAGTAAAGGGCGTATTGCCAAACGGATTAACGTATTACATTAAACACAACGATTATATTCCCCAAAGGGCAGATTTTTATATCGTTCAAAAGGTAGGAGCTATTCAAGAAGAGCCTGCTCAACGTGGTTTGGCGCACTTTTTAGAGCACATGGCATTTAATGGCACCAAACATTATCCCGATAAAACACTTATCAACTATCTTGAAACGATAGGAGTGAAATTTGGTGCACACATAAATGCTTATACCGGTGTGGATCAAACGGTGTATATGGTATCCGATGTGCCTACGCAGCGTACCAGTACAATCGACTCTTGCTTGCTTATTTTGCGCGATTGGTCGGACGGTATATTATTAGAAGCCGAGGCTATTGATAAAGAGCGCGATGTGATAGAAGAAGAGTGGCGTGTCACTCAAAGCGCGTTTAAGCGTCAAGCAGAACAAATTTTCCCCGATATATATGGTCGGGATAAATACGTCGATTGCATGCCCATTGGTCATATTGACGTAATCAGAAATTTTTCACACCAAACGTTAAGAGATTACTACCATGCTTGGTATCGTCCCGATTTACAAGGCATTGTGGTGGTTGGAGATATAGATGTAAAACGTACCGAAGCGAACATTAAGGAATTATTTGCCGATGCAAAAGTGCCCGAAGGTGCGCCAGAGCGTGTTTACTATCCTGTCTCAGATTATGAACAGCCTGTTATTACCTTTAGCAAAGACGATGAAACACCTTATGTATTGCTTCATTTGTCGCAACGAATACCTGATATTCCGTTACCCATCAAACAAACGGTAGAAGGTATGCAGCAATCGTTTATTCGTTATGCAACTACCTACATGCTTAACGAACGTTTCAATCAGCTGGTTAAGCAACCTAATTCGCCTTTGGGTGAAATTGATGTACATTATGATCAATTCTATTTCTCAAAAATAGAAAAAACGTTCGAAATTAGTGCTCTTATATCGCCCGAAAAAGTAAACGAAGCCATACAATTGATATTGACAGAACGCAGACGCATGTACCAACATGGTTTTACGCAAGCTGAGTTAGAACGTGCTAAGGCAGAATTTTTGGCTAATTTAGAGCAGAACTATAATAATCGTAACCAACGTAAAAACGATGTGTATGTTCAGCAATGTATCAAAAACTTTCTAGATAATCAGCCTATATTACCCGATGAATGGGGGTATGAGCAATGGCATTTACTGGTAGAGCAAGCAACCGTAGCGCAAATGAATGAATGGTTAAGTACCCATCATCCTACCAATAAGTCGTTGTGGGTAGCAGGAACAAATGATACTCAGTTTCCTACTAAAGAGGCTGTTTTGCAACAAATGGTTGCTATCGATTCTATGTCTTTAGAACCCTATGCCGAAGAAGCCATAGCTGATGCGCTAATAGCTCCTCAAGATCTTCCTAAAAAAGGCAGCATCGTCAAAAAACAAAGCCTTAAAAACGGTGTTACCCAATATACCTTGTCGAACGGTGTTAAGGTGCAAGTAAAGCCCACTACTTTTAAAGAAGACCAAGTAGCACTAAAAGGTATAAGTAGAGGAGGGTTAATGCAGTTGCCCTTATCTGACGTAATCACTGGTAGATTTGCTACCGATTTGGTGTCAGAAGCGGGTATAGGACCTTTCTCATCTGCTCAGTTTGATAAATTTATGGTCGATAAAAAAGCCGAAATAAACTGTACGATTGATGATGATACCGAACAAATTACGGGTATGTCATCTGTAGTAGATTTAGAAACCTTGTTTCAACTATTATACCTGTCGTTTACTCAGGTAAAAACCGATACATTGGCTTTTCAGGCATACGTACAAAGGATGCAAATGCTTATGCAAAGCGAGGAAAATAATCCTATAACAGCTTTATTGGATAGCGCTTATATGGCGATGTATCAGGCACATCCCATCAAAAAGCGATTAACCGCCGACGATATTAAACAATTAGATTATGCCAAGGCTTTGCAAATTTACCAACAACGCTTTGCCAATGCAGCCGATTTTTCTTTTGCGGTAGTGGGTAATGTTAGCTTGCAAGTGATAGAACCTTTGTTGGAACAATACGTGGCAAGTTTGCCTACACAAAAAGGGCGCGAGAAACTCACATGTCCTATTTTAGCAATCCCTGGAAAAAAGACGGTGCATTTTACTACAGATATGGTGCACCCCGTAACAACGTTTTATGCATGTAATCACATAAAAGGCCATTTCTCTAACAAACAAACCTTGGCGTACAAACTATTAAGTGATATTTTGGATATTGTTTATACCGAGAAATTGCGCGAAGAGCAAGGAGGTACTTATTCTGTCTCTGCCGACATAGCGGTGAAACAATTGCCTCAACCTGCGGTTTATATGACGATTCTATTCCGAACCGATTCGGCAAAAATAGCTAACTTAACGCCCATTGTTTACGATGAATTGGCTAAAATTGCCGCACAAGGTCCACGAGCAGAAGATCTGCAAAAAGTAAAAGAACATGCTAAAAAAGTATATGCTGACCAACAAATAGCCAATGGTTATTGGTTAAACCGCTTGGTAGATGCTCAATTCTACGGAAAAGATAGCCAAGCTAATTATTTGCGCGATTTAGAAAAGATTACAGCAAAAGATATACAAAAGGCTGCCAAAACCTTGTTAAACAGCCCTAATCTAAAAGAAGTAATTCAAATAGGAAACTGATAAGCAAAGCGAAGAACTAAATTATAGCACTTTCAATGATGATTTATGCATGTAAATGCCAATCTTATTGGAAGTGTTTTTTATAGGCTCTCCATCTACATGTAAGTAGGCATCTTGGGGCAAGTAGAGTGTACAATCCTTGCAATCGAAAGTATGTGCAAACTTATTTTTGTGCATACCTTTAAAGAATAAACTATATGCCATGTAGGGAACATGATACCATTTAAACGGTTTAATGATGGTAACGGTAAACAATCCGTCTTGCATATTGGCCATGGGGGCTATGTAGGCATGGTTGCCAAACTGCTTGTTGTTGGCTATGTTGATGACAAATGCCTCGGTTTTTTCGGTGTGGTTGTTGTATGCTAATTGGTAGGTTAGGGGTTTGTAGTTTTTGTATGCCCGTAAACTCAATTTTACGTAGGTAAAAAATCCCCTTACTTTGGTTTGTGCAAAAAGGTGCCCAATGTAGGCGTCAAATCCAGTGCCGCAAGTGCAAAAAAACGCCTTTTCATCGGCCATTCCCGAATCGATGCTGTAAATTTTGTTATTCTCGATACGCTCGATAATTTGTTTTGCCGATAATCCATGCATGTCTAAATCGCGTGCCAATCCATTGCCGCTGCCTGTGGGCACAATCATCAAAGCTGTGTTGCTGTGTTTGAGTGCCGATGCAACTTCGTTGACCGTTCCGTCGCCTCCTACTGCTATTAGAATGTCCGTTTGTTGACTAACCGCCTGTTGGGTAAGCAGGGTAGCGTGTCCGGCGTACTCGGTATAGAGGGCCTTGCAGTTGAAATGCTCTTCTAACTGGTTTACGATACGCTTTGCTCTTTGGCGAGCACTTTTAGTACCCGAGATCGGATTAACGATGATGTTGATTTGCATAGCAGTTGATTATATGCAAACAAAAATAGTAGAATTTATTTGGAAAACGAAAAAGAACACAAAAAAAGCATTCCAATTGGAATTGCCTGTTAACGTTACCCGCAGGGTAACAAGCGCCCTTCAGGGCGTCGTGCCATCGGCACGTTATAAACAACGGAAAAGATCACAAAAAAAGCATTCCAAATTGGAATTTCGAATGTATAAAAAAAAGAGAACTGAAGTTTTGACTTCAGTTCTCTTGTGATCCGCCTGGGGCTCGAACCCAGGACCCCAACATTAAAAGTGTTGTGCTC
>CALDQH010000006.1 GCA_937911935.1 uncultured Bacteroidales bacterium
GATTTCGGTTTGGGTATATTTCTTTTGGGTGTCCAAACCATTGATTTCCATCCAGGTAAGGAACTTATGATGATATACGATGTATTCTTCGAATGCGTCGCCGGTTTCGTCCACAAAGTCCACGTGCACTTGCGGGTCGTTCGGATTCACCTTTCTTCTGCGCTTGTATACCGGCATGAAGACAGGTTCGATGCCCGATGTGGTCTGAGTCATCAAACTGGTGGTACCGGTCGGAGCGATGGTCAAACAAGCGATGTTGCGTCGGCCATATTGCTTCATTTCTTCGTAGAGAGCCGGGTCTGCCTCCTTGATACGGTTGACGAACGGGTTGTCCTTTTCGCGTTCCCAATCGTAGATGGCAAATGCACCGCGTTCCTTGGCCATGTTGACCGATGAACGGGAAGCTTCCAAAGCTACGATCTTGTGAACTTCTTCCGAGAAGGAGGTCGCTTCTTCCGTACCGTAGCGCAAGCCCATCGCAGCAATCATATCGCCTTCGGCAGTGATGCCCACACCGGTACGACGTCCGTTAACGGTTTTGTCTTTGATTTTTAGCCACAATTCACGTTCGGTTAGTTTAATCGCATCGCTTTCGGGGTCAGAATCAATTTTTTGTAGAATCAAATCGATTTTTTCCATTTCAAGGTCGATGATGTCGTCCATGATTTTTTGTGCCAATTTTGCATGCTCAATGAACAAATCAAAGTTGAATTTTGCCTCGGGAGTAAATGGATTTTCTACGTATGAGTATAGGTTAATAGCCAACAAACGGCAGCTGTCGTAAGGACACAATGGAATTTCGCCACAAGGGTTGGTTGATACGGTTCTGTAACCCAAATCGGCATAGCAGTCGGGTAGGGACTCGCGGGTAATGGTATCCCAGAACAATACACCTGGTTCTGCCGATTTCCATGCATTGTGTACAATTTTTTTCCACAAATCGTTGGCGTTGATTTCTTTGGTGTAGGTGGGATCTGCGCTGTCGATGGGGTATTGTTGTACGTATGGTTTTTCGTCGATAACGGCTTGCATAAAGTCGTCGTGAATTTTAACCGATACGTTGGCACCTGTTACTTTTCCTTGCTCCATTTTAGCATCGATAAAGCTTTCAGAGTCTGGGTGTTTGATAGAAACACTCAACATCAACGCACCACGACGGCCGTCTTGAGCTACCTCGCGAGTAGAGTTAGAGTAGCGTTCCATAAAAGGAACCAAACCAGTAGAGGTTAGGGCAGAGTTTTTAACGGGCGAACCAGCAGGGCGAATGTGCGACAAGTCGTGACCTACGCCACCACGACGTTTCATAAGTTGTACTTGTTCTTCGTCCACTTTAATGATTGCTCCGTAAGAGTCGGCATTGCCATCGCAACCAATTACAAAACAGTTAGAAAGCGAAGCCACTTGGAAGTGATTGCCAATACCGGTCATTGGGCTACCTTGTGGCACAATGTATTTAAAGTTGCGGAACAAGTCGAATAATTGATCGGCTGTTAGCGCATTGGGATATTTGTTTTCGATGCGAGCAATTTCGTTTGCTAAACGCCAGTGCATATCGTCTGGAGTTTTTTCGTAGATGGTGCCAAATGAATCTTTTAGGGCGTACTTGTTTACCCATACTTTGGCAGCTAATTCGTCTCCTTTAAAATACTCGGTGGAGGCTTTTAACGCTTCGTCAAATGAGAATGTGTTTTCCATTGTTAATTTTTTATGTATTTGTTTAGTCGTTTAGTTGTTTAGTTGTTTAGATGTTGTGGTTAAACAACGAGTGATAAACTATTTTTTTTCTTCCAAAAACAATTGCAATGTTAGGCAAATTTTTCTGTTTTGCAAATTTATTTTTCAGAAAAATTTACGCAAGTTATTAACAATTGGTTGATAATTCGAATGTTAAAATTTCTAAAATATTTTATAAATATTTGATTGTTAGGTGTTTAGAAATTTGACGGATATTAAAAGTTTTCCAAATACAGCAAGTGATATCTAGTAATGTTTGTTGTTGGTTAATTTTAGTTACATTAGATATTATAAACAAACTGTTCTATCAATTGGTTTATTATTTGAGGTTGGTCTGTGTTTGAATTGTGACCAGCATGGTCAATCCATTCAATAGGTATGCCCGTATCCTTATGCCATGCCTTGCAATATCGAATACAAGAGCCCGCATTATCTTGTTTACCACAAATAATAAGCGCAGGGCAGGTAATTTTGTATGGCAGGTCGTTTTCCATGGCTTCTGCCAATATCTTATAACCATGAGCGGCCAATTTTATGTACCATTTTTTGTTTTGGTTATAGGTTTTCATTATTTCACGCATAAGATTTTTGCCATATTCGCTCACGGCTACTTGTTTTGCCATAGATGCCACCAATAGTTTCCATGGGAACATGTTTAGCATAGGTTCCATGCGTTTTAATAACCATATTTCTATGCTGGTGGTAAACTTGCGTTGGAGTGGAGCAGAGTCTATGATAATCATGCCTGTAGGAGCGTTTGGATATTTTTCTACCAAGCACTGGCAAACATATCCGCCCATCGATTGACCAATAAGAATAGGTTTTGTTATTTGTTCTACTTGTAGTATCTCATATAGCCAAGTTGCCTTGTCCATAAGGCTAAATTCGAACTTAAAAGGCCATGACTCTGCATGTCCGGGAGCGTCCCACACAAATACATTATACTTTCCTTTAAAGTACTCTATTTGTTTGTCAAACAATCTGTGGTCAGCAGTTAACCCTGGTAGAAAAACTAGCGTAGGTATGTTTCTATCAACAATATTTACCCAATACTTTATCACTCCCAATGGAGTAGTGTATGCTTTTTGTTTCATACACAAAAATAGTCTTAATTTTAATGCAGTCCTAACTTTTTATACTAGTTTGACTACGCACAATAGCAAATTTATGCTTTAACTTTAAGAATGGTTTTTCTACGTAATTTTTGTCAATGCTCTTGGTTTGCATTATCTTTGTATGTAATAAGCAGAAAAGAATAAAATGAGTTTTGAAGTAGGGGATAAGGTTAGTTTCTTGGACGATAATGCTAAAGCTTACGTATTAGAAAACTGTTCTGATGGATGGGTGCGCATTGAGATGGACGATGATTTTCGTACAGAATTGCGCGTTAAATCCTCGCAATTAGCTCCTTGTGGTCATTTTCAAACCTATCGACCGAATAAAATCAAACAAAAAGACATTGCTATTGAGGGGAAAACGACTCTGATGATGCCCAAATTGGCACAACAAAGCTTAAACAAACAGCCATTAGAAGTAGATTTGCACGTAGAAAAGTTACAAGTACGAAACCTTGTGGGTGAACATGTTTTGGAAATGCAGTTGGCAAAAGCAAAAGAAGTATTGATTCAAAATAAGAACAAACGTGGATTAAAAATCATTCTTATTCACGGAAATGGGAAAGGAATTTTAAGAAATGAATTACTAAAGTTGCTCAAAAAGAACTTTTCTACGTATAAAATTACCGATGCCTCTATGCAAAAATATGGCACTGGAGCTATTGAAGTACAAATAACATAATACCATAAAAAGAAACGATATGAGAGTATCCATTAGAAAATACAGCGACAAACCCTTATCGGACAGTTTGTTAAATGATTTGTTAGAAAAATCGTTTAGAGCATCCAATACGGGTAACATGCAAACCTACAGCGTGATCGTAACCCGCAGCGAAGAAAAGAAAAAAGCCCTTGCACCTTTTCATTTTAATCAACCCATGATATGCGGTGCGCCCGTAGTGCTTACATTCTGTGCCGACTTTTATCGCTTTAGCCAGTGGTGCAAAGCGCGCAATGCCGAACCTTGCTACAACAATTTTTTATCGTTTATATCGGCAACTATTGATGCTACCATTGTGGCACAAACCTTTGCCATGTTGGCAGAAGAGGCTGGCTTGGGTATTTGCTATTTAGGTACTACCAACTACATGGCATCCGAAATTAGCGAAGTTTTGCAGTTGCCAGAATTGGTCGTTCCTATTACGACCATTACAGTAGGTTATCCTGCCGAAACACCTGCGCCAACCGACCGCTTGCCTGCATCGGGCTTGATTCACCAAGAAACCTACAAAGAAGTAGATATTGATGCTTTGTATGCCGAAAAAGAAGCATTGCCAGCCATGCAGCAGTTTGTAAAAGATAATAACAAAGAAACCTTGGCACAAATATTTACCGATATTCGATACAACAAAACCAACAACGAGGCCTTTTCTAAACGCCTATGGCAAGCCCTTCAACAAGCAGGATATGTGGAATAGGGGAGAGTTGATAGAGGAGAAAGGAGAATTTTTTGTTAAATCGATGAATCGTTGAATCGTGTAATCGTATAATCGTTTATTTGCTTGATTCGCTCAAGTCTTGTCAAAGAGTCGTATTCTTATTACGAATTAAACAATGATTCGGGCGAAGCGAACAATCGACAAGTGACAATCGACAAACAACAAAAAAACAAACAATAATCATATGGAATTTAAACACTCAGTACCTGTACAATTACGTTTTAACGACGCAGATGCGTTAGGACACGTGAATAACTCGGTTTATTTTAGTTTCTACGACTTAGGTAAAACCGAATACTTTAAAACCATCAATGGGGGAGTTATGCCCAAAGAAATAGACATTGTGGTGGCACATGCCGAAGTTGATTTTATTATGCCTGTATTTTTGACGGACGAAATTGCCGTACAAACCATGGTAAGCGAAATTGGCAACAAAAGTTTTGAATTGATGCAACGCATCATCGATACCAAAAATAACGTTGTTAAATGCCGTTGCAAAACCGTTATGGTAGGTTTTGACTTTAAAAACAACTGCTCAAAACCCATCTCTGATGAGTGGCGCAATGCTATTTCGGCATTTGAAGGAGTGAAATTTTAAAACAATCTGTTATGAAGAAAATAAAAAATCCCTGGATTGGTTTAGAGGGTTACAACTGCATAGGATGTTGTCCTGACAATCAAATTGGTTTAAAATTAGAATTTTACGAGGATGGAGATGATATTGTAAGTTTTTGGGCGCCAGATGATAATTACCAAAGTTGGATTGATACACTTCATGGTGGTGTTCAGTCTTTAATTGTTGATGAGATATGTGGATGGGTGCTATTTCGTAAGTTACAGACAACTGGCGTAACTTCTCGTTTAGAAATAAAATACCTAAAACCCATTACCATCAAGAATAATCAGTTAACCATTCGAGCTAGACTTACTAAGCATGTTAGAAATATTGCTTACTTAGAAGCAGAAATTTATAATAAGGAAGGAATTTTATGTTGTAAAGGTACGGCTGTGTATTTCTGCGCTCCAAGAGAGAAAGCCATAGAAACAGGATTGCAAGAATGTATCTTAGAAGAAGAATAGAATTCCTAATTTCATAAATAATATGTGGTATGGGGAAGCAATAAATGAACCATACCATATATTTTGAAATATCCTATTTTACATAATACTAATTATAGGACAAAAGTGGTTAAAATAAAAGTTGACACAAATAATATCGTGTCAACTCATTATTTATGATTATGTTATGAGATTTCTTTAAATTGCCAACAAGGCTGTTTGCGCGTGGAAAACCAAGTTTTGCGCAGTACTTGCAAACAATAATTTATTGATCAACCAAATTCTACTTGATTTTTTAACGACAATCAAATCTGTATGGTTTAGTTCTGCATAAAAGTTCAACTCTCGTGCTTTTGATTGCGTCGCTTCAATAAATTTGGGCTTAATGGTTGCTTTGGGATAAGCAGTTCGTGCTTTTTGTAGTAAATCTTGCATTTTTTGCTGTTTACTATCGTATTCTTCTTGGCGGTTAATTTCGTCCGATTCCATTACATGTAGTACGTGAATCGTACCCTCAAAATCCTTAAAGAATTTCATGCCCTTATCGTAGTTTAGCAAATAATTTTTGCCCAAACTGGTTGCAATGGCTATTTCTTTGATTTTTTCGAGCGGTTTTAAGAAAATCTCGTTAGGAATGGCTAATACTGGGGTTTGTATCTGTTCGATAATTTCGGCTGTTACACTGCCAATCAAATCTACCTGCTTTTGCTTTTTATCACGTGTTCCCATAATGACCAATATGGGACGAAATTTACGATCGTAACGCTTAATCTCTTCTTCTACAACGCCTTGTTTTAAATGAAATTCGAATGATACATCTGGTAATGTATCGTCTTTTATCTCATTGATATATTGCATTTTAACCTTGTTAATCTCTTCTTGCAGTGGAATAAGATTTTTACTATCTGTGACATGTAAAAACAAGACCATACTGTCGGTTTTATTTGCCCAATAAAAGGCAATTCGACCAGCTTGGTATGAGTACTGAGAAAAACTAAATGGTACTAAAATACAAGGCTTTATTGTATCCATATTTCTTTACCTTAACGTGTACTACAAAAATAACGATTTCATGGTCAAATATCCAAATAAATCTTGTAAATTCGCAGGAATTTTCATGAATAAAAGCCTTTATACCTAATTTTGAAGAATGAAACCACTTAAAAATTTAGAATTGGCCAGTTTGTGGCTGTTGCGCATTGGCATCGTATTTTTGTTTATTGCTATGTACGGAAAATCAATCGATAAATGGGCATTCGACAACTATCGTTGGATTATTAACATGGTTTATTTATTATCGTCGATTACACTTTTTATTGGCGGATTTTTACGCAAATCGACCGTAACCATTATTGCTGGACTATTGATTGCAGCTATATCTATTTATCAGATTGTGCCCATTGTTGCCGATGGTAAAATTTCCTTTTTTGACCCTACCCTTTTTCAGTATATTGTTATGACTGGTGTTGGGATGTTGTTTGCTTCAATTGGAAATCGATAAAAAATATAACATTTACGTTACAAAATCGTTTGCAATATACATAATAAGGTGATAATTGATAAGTTTACTCCCAAAAATCATAAAAAAAGACTAACTTTGTTGTTCATTTAGATTTATAAACTATAAATAAAATATTATGGCAAAAATTAAAGGCGCGGTAAGTGTGAACGTAGAGCGTTGCAAAGGATGCGAATTGTGCGTTGTAGCCTGCCCTACTCACGTTTTAGCAATGTCTAAACAAGTAAATGCCAAAGGATATCGTTATGCAATGATGGCCAACGAAGATGCTTGCATTGGTTGTGCTAGTTGTGGTATTGTATGTCCAGATGGCTGTATTTCAGTGTATAAAGTAAAAATAGAAGAATAATATGGAAGAAGTAAGATTAATGAAAGGCAACGAAGCCTTGGCCGAAGCTGCTATCCGTTGTGGTTGCGATGGCTATTTTGGCTATCCTATTACTCCTCAATCGGAAGTGATGGAAACCTTGATGCTATTAAAACCTTGGGAAACTACCGGTATGGTGGTGATGCAAGCCGAAAGCGAAGTTGCTTCTATCAATATGGTATATGCTGGTGCAGGTTGTGGTAAAAAAGTAATGACTTCTACCTCAAGCCCTGGTTTTAGCTTGATGCAAGAAGGTGTGTCGTACATTGCTGGTGCCGATATTCCTGCTTTGGTAGTAAACGTAATGCGTGGTGGTCCTGGTTTGGGTACCATTCAACCTTCGCAAGCCGACTATTTCCAAACCGTAAAAGGTGGTGGTCACGGCGACTATCGTCAAATTACCTTGGCTCCTGCCAGCGTACAAGAAATGGCCGATTTTGTAGGTCTTGGCTTTGATTTGGCTTTCAAATACAATATTTTAAGTGTTATTTTGGCCGATGGTTTGATTGGTCAGATGATGGAAAAAGTGGTATTGCCACCCTATCAACCACGTCGCACCAACGAAGAAATTCGCAAAGAATGTCCTTGGGCTTCACTAGGCCGTACCGCCGACAGAAAACGCAACGTAATTACCTCGTTGGAATTGGAACCTGGACCAATGGAAGCACGTAACTTGGCATTGCAAGAAAAATATCGTACTATCGAGGCAAACGAAGTTCGTTTTGAAAACGTAGGTTGCGACGATGCCGATTATTTGCTAATGGCCTTTGGCTCTTCGGCACGTATTTGCCAAAAAGCCATCGAAATTGCTGCCGAACAAGGTATTAAATTAGGTCTTTTGCGTCCTATTACTTTGTGGCCGTTCTGTACCGAAGAAATCAAACGTCAATTATCGCACATCAAAGGTATTTTGTCGGTAGAATTCAACGCAGGTCAAATGGTAGAAGACGTTAAATTGGCTGTAGAAGGCAAAGTTCCTGTACATCACTTTGGCCGTATGGGCGGTATCGTTCCTACTCCAGAAGAAGTGGTAGAAGCCGTTAAATCAAATTTTAATTTGTAAGATTATGACTGCACAAGATATTATCAAACCCGAAAACTTGGTATATAGCAAACCCAGTTTGTTAAACGACAATACCATGCACTACTGCCCTGGTTGTAGCCACGGTGTAGTTCATAAACTAATTGCCGAAGTAATTGAAGAAATGGGCATTATGGATAAAACCGTAGGTGTATCGCCTGTAGGTTGCGCCGTATTTGCTTACAACTACATTGATATCGACTGGCAAGAAGCTGCTCACGGTCGTGCACCAGCCATTGCTACTGCTATTAAACGTTTGTTGCCCGAAAATTTGGTGTTTACCTACCAAGGCGACGGCGACTTGGCGGCTATTGGTACAGCCGAAACAATTCACGCAGTAAACCGTGGCGATAACTTGGCGATGATTTTCATCAACAACGCTATTTACGGTATGACCGGTGGTCAAATGGCTCCTACTACCCTCGAAGGCATGAAAACCGCTACTTGTCCTTATGGTCGTGACCCAGAGTTGAATGGTTACCACTTGCCCATTACCAACTTGGTAGCTCAATTGGAAGGTGCTCGCTACGTAACCCGTCAAAGTGTGCACACCGCTGCAGCTGTACGCAAAGCCAAAGCTGCTATCCGCAAAGCCTTCGAAAACGCCCTTTGCCCCGAAAAGAAAGGCGCATCGTTTGTAGAAATTGTATCTACTTGCAACAGCGGTTGGAAACTTTCGCCCGAAAAAGCTAACCAATGGATGGTAGAAAACATGTTTAAAGCTTATCCAATTGGCGATTTGAAAAACATCTAAACAAGTAAAGAGTATGAAACACGAAATAATTATTGCAGGTTTTGGTGGTCAAGGTGTCCTTTCGATGGGCAAAATTTTGGCTTACTCTGGTTTGATGCAAGGCAAAGAAGTAACTTGGTTGCCTGCATACGGTCCAGAACAACGTGGTGGTACTGCTAACGTAACCGTTATTATCAGCGACGAACGCATTAGCTCGCCTATTTTGAACACCTACGATACCGCTATCATTCTAAACCAACAATCGCTTGATAAATTTGAATCGAAAGTAAAACCTGGTGGTAACCTAATTTACGATCCATACGGTATTAGCACCGCTCCTACCCGTACAGACATCAATGTATATACCATCGATGCCATGGATACCGCTTTGGCCATGGGTGCAGCTAAATCGTTCAATATGATTATTTTGGGCGGTTTGCTTCAAATTTGCCCCATTGTAGATTTGGAATACGTCATGTTGGGATTGAAAAAATCACTTCCCGAACGTCACCATCACCTACTACCTCAAAACGAGGCGGCGATTAAGAAAGGTATGGAAATCATTACCAAGAAAGATTGATTTTAAAGGGTGATTTTTTCGTTGTGTTTGTGTTCAAAATCCTCATTGCCTAGCGGCGATTCTGCTCACGCTCGGCATAGTTTAAGTAAACTTAACTCTGCTCTCACTTAATCGCAGAATTTACTGTAAACTCCGGTTTTTCACACTGCACACGCCTTAAAATCCCCTCTTTAAAATACAATCTTCATTGAGCACAAAAACTCCTGTGAATCGACATAAAAAAACGATGCAATCTCTTGCATCGTTTTTTTTTCGACTCACCGACTCACCGACTCACCGATTAGTCGTTGCGAAGCAACTTACAATCTTATCACTCCACTACCATAACAAATTCTATGGTCGGTGTCGTAAATAACGCCATATTGACCAGGGGCAATGCCTTGAATTTTATCTTCCGATTTAATCAAATACGAGTTTCCGTCTTTGTATAGTTTACCAGGCGTAAACTCTGGCGTATGGCGAATTTTAAAGGTAATATCCACGGGTTCGGTGATGTCGCCCCAAGGGTCTTCGGTAATAAAGTTAAAGTCGTCCAAAGGCACTTCTTTACCATATTGGGTTTCTACATCGTAGCCTTGCGACACATATACCACGTTTTCTTGGGCATTTTTTGCTACCACATACCAAGGTCCACCGCTCAAGCCCAAGCCTTTGCGTTGGCCAATGGTGTGAAACCAAAATCCGTTGTGTTTGCCCAAAATTTTGCCTGTTTCAAACTCTACAATCTTACCTTCTTGCGTACCCAAATACTTCTTAATAAAGTCGTTGTAGTTAATTTTACCCAAAAAGCAGATGCCTTGGCTATCTTTGCGCGATGCGCTGGGCAGGTTTTGACTAACCGCAATTTCGCGCACTTGGCTTTTCATCAAGTGCCCAATGGGGAACATCAAACGCGATACTTGGTCGTACGTAATTTGCGCTAAAAAGTCTGTTTGGTCTTTTACGGGGTCAAGTGCTGTACCTAAATAATATTTTCCGTTTTCAAAATAGGTTTGAGCATAGTGTCCTGTGGCAATCTTGTCAAATTCGTAGCCATATTTTTCCACGAAGCTACCAAATTTAATCAAGCGGTTGCACATCACATCAGGATTTGGTGTAAGGCCTTTGCGCACCGTTTTAAGGGCATAATCCACTACCCTTTCCCAGTACTCTTTTTGAAGCGATACCACCTCCATTTTTAAGCCGTATTTTTTGGCTACAAACGAGGTAATTTCAATGTCTTCTTCGGCTGTACAACCCATATAACCATTTTCATCCTCCATACCAATACGGATATAGAAAATAGTTGGATTGTATCCTTGCTCTTTTAGTTGATGTACAACAACCGAGCTATCTACGCCACCCGATACTAATGCTGCAATGTTCATTATTGGAAAAAGTTACGTTTTGCTGTTTCTGTTGGTTTGAATGCATTCGATTCTGCATCCATTTTTTCGAACAATTCTTTTTCTGTCGATGAAAGTTTTTCTGGTATATATACACCAATGTTCACCAACAAATCGCCACTGCCATAACCATTTAGCGAAGGTAAACCCTTGCCACGCAAGCGTAATACCTTGCCAGGTTGAGTGCCTGCATCTATTTTAATTTTAACTTTACCATCGATGGTAGGAATTTCTACCGAACCGCCCAATACGGCTGTAGGCAAAGGTAATAATAGGTTGTATATCACATCGTTGCCGTCGCGAATTAAATCGGGGTGACGTTCTTCTTCAATTAAAATCAACAAATCGCCACTTTGACCACCATTAGGTGCCGCATTACCATAACCTCGCATAGACAGTTGCATGCCTTCTTGTACACCTGCTGGGATATTAATGGTAATCACTTCCGACGAATCAATTACTCCTTCGCCACCGCATTTTTTGCATTTTTTGGTGATGATTTTGCCTTTGCCTCCGCAATGAGGACAAACCGATTCGGTTTGCATCATACCAAAAATCGAATTTACGGTACGCATCACCCTACCTGTTCCTTTACAGGTCGAACAGGTTTCAAAATCAGCGCTACTTTCGGCACCGGTGCCACCACATTCTGGGCAAGTTACTTTTTTGCGTACTTTGATTTTCTTTTCTACACCCGTAGCAATTTCTTGCAACGACAATTTTACTTTTACACGCAAATTAGTGCCACGTGGAGTACCAGCGCTGCGACCGCTACGACCACCACCAAAGTGACCTCCAAAAATATCGCCAAATTGCTCAAAGATGTCTTCCATAGAGAAGCCACCTCCAAAGCCGCCAAATCCACGGCCAAAACCACCTCCGGCAGCTCCGCCCATGCCTGCATGGCCAAATTGGTCGTAACGTTGACGTTTTTGAGGATCGCTTAGCACGTCATAAGCCTCGGCAGCTTCTTTAAACATTTCTTCTGCCTTTTTATCGCCAGGATTTTTATCGGGGTGATATTGGATGGCTTTTTTACGATAAGCCTTTTTTATTTCGTCGGCAGTAGCTGTTTTGGCTACGCCTAATACTTCGTAGTAATCTCTTTTTTCTGCCATGGTTGTATCTCCTATTCTGCTACCACAACTTTAGCGTAACGAATCACTTTGTCGTGGAATAGATAACCTTTTTGGGTACAATCAATGATTTTACCTTTCATGCTTTCGTCGGGTGCAGGGAACATAGAAATAGCCTCATGCAAATCCATATCGAAAGCTTGATCTTTGGTTTCCATTTCTTTTACGCCATTGTTTTTCAAGAAATTGACAAATTTGCTGTGAATCATGATAATACCTTCTTTAAGGGGCGAATCTTCTTCGGGCAAATGTGCCAACGCACGTTCAAAGTCGTCGATAATGGGCAACATATCAATAAATACGCGCTCACCGCTGTATTTTATCAAATCGGCACGTTCTTTTAATGTACGTTTTTTGTAGTTTTCAAATTCTGCCATTAAACGCAAGTGCTGGTCGTTTAGTTTCAAAATTTTATCAGCCAAATCGTCTGCTACTTGTGTTTCTTGGTTATCTTGAGCAGCTTCTGTAGTTTTTTCGGCTACATTTTCTGCATTTTTTACTTCTTCTTGTTCTTCCAATGGTTTGTTTTCGCTGTCTTGTTTCATATCTGTTTTTATTGGTTATTCGGTGATGCGGTGATGCGGTGATCTGAGTCACCGTTTGTAGTATTTATAGCAAAAAGTGTGCCAAAATAAATTAAGAAGTTGATTTCTCAACTTCTTAATTTGGTGAATCGGTTCACCGACTCACCGACTCACCGAATCACCATCGCATAGCGATTATCAACGTCTTTTTTGTTGTTGCTTGATCATTTCGCGTTGGCGGGCCAATTGCTCTTTTTGCATTTGTTCCATGCGTGCCATAAAGCCTGATTTCTTGGGTGGCTTGTTAGCATTTGCCTTTAGTTGTGCCAATAATTTTTCGTCGTTTATCGAAATACGGAAAATAAATGTTTGTAGCAACGTTAGCACAGTCGAAATTAGATAATAGTAGCACAAGCCCGATGCATAGTCGTTAAAGAAGAACAAGAACATCACAGGCATTAAGTACATCATCCATTTCATCATAGGCATTTGTTGTTGACCTGTATTTTGCGAATCCATGGATATTTTGGTCGATGCAATATTGGCAATAGCCATCAACAAACAGAACAAACTAATGTGGTTGCCATAATAGGTCGAAATAATAGGAATGTAGGTTGTCCAACTAAATATCGCATCGTACGACGAAAGGTCGTCAGCCCACAAGAAACCTTGTTGACGCAACTCGATAGCTGCAGGGAAGAATACAAACAAAGCAAACAAAATAGGCATTTGTAGTAGCATAGGTAAACAACCACCCATGGGGCTAACACCTACTTTACGATACAATGCCATGGTAGCTTGTTGGCGTTCCATGGGTTTGTCTTCGGGTATTTTCGCATTGATTTTTTCAATTTCAGGACGCAAAACACGCATTTTTGCCGTAGAAAGATACGATTTATACGTAAAGGGCAACAAAACGAGTTTCACAATCAAGGTAAGCAAGAAAATAATCAATCCGTAATTGCTGATAAAACTACCCAAAAAGTTAAAGATTGGAATAATGAGGAATTTGTTGACCCAACCAAAAATACCCCATCCAAGTGGAATCATTTCTTCTAAATTAAGCTGGTGCTCGCTATTTTCAACATTATCATCTAACGATGACAACAGTTGATAAGAGTTAGGACCAAAATAGTATGAGAAATGTGTAACCTCGTTGCCTGATACATCAAAATTGCTTGATGTGAATACTTTACAATCTTTTAAGTAGCTACTTTCTTTGCTAATGGTTGATTCTACTTGGGTATTGGTAAAGTAGCTTTCTTGCGCAATAAACACCGTCGAGAAGAATTGGTCCTTGCATGCAATCCAGTGAATGCGATTAGATAGGTCTTCGCGGTCGTCTGCATCGTTGCTTAGGTTCTCAACTTCGTCGTCATAAAATTTGTAATATAGTCCCGAATAACGTCCTTCAAATTTTTTGCTACGTTCTTGTTTGCGGATTTTCATATCCCACGACCAATCGAGCGATGTCATCTGTGGCGATAGGTATTTTTCCATACCCATGGCTTCTATGCTCATATTGACCATATAGGCATCTTTACGAAGGTCGTAGTGCAAATACAACGCAGATGCGCTATCTATTTGCAATGCCATGGTAATGGTACTATCGGTTATTTGTGTGGGGGTAAAATACAAACTACCCGATTCTACAATACGGTTGTTGTTGGTTACCAACGTAAATTGTGTTTTTGCATCGTTTTGGTCAAACAACACCAAAGGTTCTTTGTCGCTGTTTAAATAGCCTTTCAGTTGAACCGACACAATGTTACCACCTTTATTACTCAAGGTAACAAGAAGCGAATCATTTTCGATGGTATATAATTTTTCTTCGCCTACGGTTAATGCATTAAAGGCACCATAATCTACAGCAGGTTTACCTTTGTTAATGGAATCTGTATAGGCTTGTGCTTGCTGATACTCCATTTCGCGCAAGGCAACTTGTTCTGCCTGAACAAGGCGAATAGAATCGGCATAAGCTTGTTGTTGTTTAATTTGTTCTTCGGATGGTTTGGTGTACCATGAATACCCTACCAACAGGGCTAAAATAAGTACAAAACCGATGATTGTATTTTTATCCATTTGTTATTTTTCGATTGCGGCTTTTACAAAGTTTACAAATAAGGGGTGTGGTTTTTCGATACTGCTACGGAATTGTGGGTGGAATTGCACACCTACATACCAAGGGTGAGCTGGCACCTCAATGATTTCGCCAAGTTGAGTATCAGGGTTAACACCTGAAATAATCATGCCATTTGCTTCAAATTCGGCTTTATATTGATTATTGAATTCGAGACGGTGACGATGACGCTCTTGAATGAGTTCTTTGCCATAGATTTCGGCAGCGCGCGAGCCAGGTTTGATTTTACAAGCATAGGCACCGAGACGCATTGAGCCACCTTTGTCGAGATGAGTTTTTTGCTCTTCCATCATGTCGATTACTTTGTGTTTTGCGTTAGGATTGATTTCGACAGTGTGAGCATCTTGATAACCTAACACATTGCGAGCAAACTCAATAGCCATCACTTGCATACCATAGCAGATACCAAGTGTAGGAATATTGTTTTCACGCGCATAACGTGCAGATATGATTTTACCTTCGATACCACGTTCAC
>CALDQH010000007.1 GCA_937911935.1 uncultured Bacteroidales bacterium
CGACCACCTGATTGTAGCCGAAAATGCCGAACGCATGAAAGAGAGTGAGTTATAAAATGTCACTTGTCGCTAGTCACTAGTCACTAGTATATTTAACAACAAGAGACAAGCAACAAACAACAAGCAACAATTAATACCATGACACGAGAAGAGCTTTTTGAAAACATCAAACGCAAAAAATCATTCCTTTGCGTAGGTTTAGATACAGATATTACCAAAATTCCAGAACATCTTTTTGAAAACGAAGATGCTATGTTTGAATTTAACAAAGCCATCATCGATGCAACTGCACCCTATTGCGTGGCTTACAAACCCAATTTGGCTTTTTACGAAAGCATCGGTTTAGAGGGTTGGGATGTACTAGACCGTACCGTTGAATACATCAAAACCAATTACCCCGACCAATTCCTAATTGCCGATGCCAAACGTGGCGATATTGGCAATACATCTGCCATGTATGCCCGCACTTTCTTTGGCAACATGGATTTTGACACCGTAACCGTTGCTCCTTATATGGGCGAAGACAGCGTATCACCCTTCCTTGCCTACCCAGGTAAATTCGTTACCTTATTGGCACTTACCTCTAACAAAGGAGCCTTTGATTTCCAACTTATCGAAGACAAAGAGGATGGCAAACGCTTGTTCGAAAAAGTACTAGAAACCTCCAAAAAATGGGGCAATGCCGACCAATTGATGTACGTAGTAGGTGCAACCAAAGCCGAAATGTTATCGGATATTCGTAAAATTGTGCCCGATAGTTTCTTGTTGGTTCCTGGTGTAGGCGCACAGGGCGGTAGCTTGCAAGCAGTTGCTCAATACGGCATGAACGAACAATGCGGTTTATTGGTAAACTCTTCGCGTGCCATTATCTATGCTGACAACAGCGAAAACTTTGCCCAAGCAGCTGGTAAAGCCGCAGCCGAGGTTCAAGCCGAAATGGCAGCCCAACTTAAAGAACATAACTTGCTATAATTCTACCGAATGGCCAATAAGAAGAAAATCATTAACGACCCTGTTTTTGGTTTTATCACACTGCCCAGTGAGTTTTTGTACGATTTGCTACAACACCCATTGGTACACCGCCTAACGCGTATCAAGCAGTTAGGGCTAACTTCTTATGTCTATCCTGGCACACAGCACACCCGTTTTCAGCATTCATTGGGTGCGCTACACTTAATGACAGAGGCCATCAAGACCCTTCAAAACAAGGGAAACAACATTTCGGAAGACGAAGCCAATGCCGTTTACGCAGCCATTCTGCTACACGACTTGGGCCATGGTCCTTTTTCGCACACGCTCGAAGATTTCTTTTTTACCCAACACTCGCACGAAGACGTTGGAATTGCACTCATCGAGCAACTCAACCAAGAATTTGACGGGAAATTAACCATAACCCTTCAAATTATACGCAACACCTATCCCAAAAGATTTTTACACGAATTGGTTTCTGGACAATTGGATATGGACCGACTCGATTACTTGCGCAGGGATAGTTTCTTTTCGGGCGTAACCGAAGGGAATATTGGTTCGGCACGCATCATCAAAATGCTCAACATCAAAGACGATAAATTGGTGGTAGAAGCCAAAGGCATTTACTCCATCGAAAACTTTTTGATGAGCCGCCGCTTAATGTATTGGCAAGTTTATCTGCATAAAACGGCATACGCAGCCGAAATTATGCTCCACAAAACCTTACAACGAGCTCGATTCGTTAGGCAAAAGCAACCTCTATTTGCCAGCGAATCGCTCGATTATTTCTTAAAGCAATCGTCCGATGTCCTATCCAAAGAATCCTTGGATCATTTCATTGCATTGGACGATTCCGATATATGGGTCGCTCTAAAAGCCTGGTGTAAGCACCCAGACAAAGTCCTTTCTTTGCTAAGTAACGGCATTGTTAATCGACAAATCTTTAAAGTAGAGGTATCACACACTCCTTTTTCGGAAGAATATACCCAGAGGGTACAAAGCCAACTACAAACATCCTTACAACTAAACGAAGAAGACACCCAGTTTTTGGTTTCGTGCAAACGAGTTACCAACAACCTGTACAAAAAAGACGATACGGACATCGATATTCTATTTAGCGATGGCACTACACAGAGCATATCCAAAGCTTCCGATATGTTCAATATTGACGTTCTTTCCAAACAAATTTATAAATACTACTATTGTCACTATCGAATTGACAGATAGCACAATTTTTTATTTGCATTTTATTGCAGTATATTGTACCTTTGTGTAAATTTAGATACAATGGAATTTACTGCTCAACAATTAGCTGATATTCTTGGCGGAACCGTAGAAGGAGATGCTTCTGTACGCGTAAGCGACTACGCAAAAATAGAAGAAGGAAGACCTGGTACGCTCTCCTTTTTATCCAATCCAAAATACGAGCAATACTTGTACGAAACAGCAGCCGACATTGTATTAGTCAACAACGATTTTAAACCTACAAAGCCCGTTCATGCTACCTTAATTCGTGTACCCAATGCCTACTTGGCGCTGGCTACCCTACTACAATTGGCAGAGCAAAACAAACCTCAAAAAACAGGTATTGACCCAACTGCTCAAATAGCAGCAACAGCTACCATCGGCAACAACTGCTACATCGGACCATTTGTTTACATTGGCGAGCACTCAACCATTGGCGATAATACCCAGATTTATTCTCATTGCGCCATCAACGAAAATGTAAAAATAGGCAATGGCACATTGCTATACAACCAAGTAACCATTTATCACCAATGCCAGGTAGGAAACAATTGTATTATACATGCAGGAGCCGTAATTGGTGCCGATGGTTTTGGATTTGCTAAAAATCCAGACGGTTCATATTTTAAAATGCCACAAAACGGCCATGTCATCATCGAAGACAATGTCGAAATAGGAGCAAACACCTGCATCGACCGCGGAAGCATGGGTCCCACCATACTACGCAAAGGTGTAAAATTAGACAACCAAATTCAAATAGGCCATAACGTCGAATTGGGCAACAATACAGCCATGGCTGCTTGCTCTGCCATAGCTGGTTCTACCAAAGTAGGAAAAGATTGTATCATTGCAGGTATGGTTGGCATCGCAGGGCATATAGAAATTGCCGACAACACCACCATTGGTGCATTCTCGGGTGTTAGCAAAAGCATCAAAAATGCAGGACAAGTTTATCAAGGAGCCGTTGCGCTTCCGATTATGCGAAACAAGAAATCCTTTGCTATCTACCGCAATCTACCTGATTTGCAAAAACAGCTATATGCATTGCAACAAGAAATTGCTTTGCTCAAAGAGAAGATAAAATAACCTATGATTCAGCATACATTAGCACAATCGTTTACCCTTTGCGGCAAAGGTCTGCATACCGGTCTTCAAATCAGAGCCACATTCTTACCGGCGGCCGAAGATACTGGTATTCGATTGGTACGTACCGATTTAGACGGACAACCCGAAATCCAAGCTCTGGCAACCAACGTTGTCGCAACCGAAAGAGGTACCGTTATTGCGAATGGGAATGCTACTGTCAGTACCATCGAGCACGCCATGGCTGCTTTGATGGCACACAAAATTGATAATTGCCGCATTGAATTGGATGCACCCGAAATGCCCATTTTAGACGGCAGTGCTTTTTACATCGTAAATGCCATTCAAAAAGCAGGTATTATCGCACAAAATAAGCCACGTAACTATTTCGAGGTAAAAGAAGAAATTCATTTTGAGCACCAAGGTTCGAGCCTTTCTATTTTACCTGCCGATTATTTTTCGGCAGAAGTACACATCGATTTTAACTCTCCCATTTTACCAGCACAATCTGCTACATTGGAGCATCTCGATTTGTTTGACCAAGAAATAGCCGAAGCACGCACTTTTGTTTTTGTACGCGAAATTGCACCCTTATTACAGCACAACCTAATTAAAGGTGGCGATTTAGACAATGCCATCGTTATTTACGATCAACCCATGCCACAAGAGAACATCAATCGCTTGTGCCAATTGCTCGGCATTCCCACCATCGAATTGAGCAATCTTGGGTTCCTAAACCGCAAACCATTAACCTCCGATAACGAACCCGCTCGTCATAAATTATTAGACGTTATCGGCGATCTTGCCCTCATTGGCATGCCCATCAAAGGCAAAGTAATTGCTCATAAACCCGGGCATCATTTTAACACAAACGTAGCTAAAGCTATTTTATCCAATATGCAACCCAACAAATAATTCTTGCTTATGATTTCACCTAACGCTTATGTATCTCCCAATGCCATTCTTGGCAAGGATGTAGTCGTTGATGCATTTGCATACATCGACGATAATGTTATAATCGGAGATGGAACACACGTATTTTCGAGTGCGACCATCCTATCGGGCGCAAGAATTGGCAAAAACTGCCGCATATTTCCAGGTGCTGTTGTATCTGCCATTCCCCAAGATTTAAAATTTAGGGGCGAAGAAACCACAGCTGTCATTGGCAATAACACAACCTTGCGCGAATGTGTTACCGTAAACAGAGGTACGGCATCAAAGGGCACTACCCTTGTTGGCAGCAACTGTTTAATCATGGCTTATTCGCACGTGGCACACGATTGTATTTTACACGACAATATCATCATTGGTAATGCCAGCCAAATTGCTGGCGAGGTTGAAATAGACGACTGGGCCATCCTCAGTGGCAACTGTTTGGTGCACCAATTTTGCCACATCGGTGCTCATATCATTATGCAAGGCGGTTCTCGCACCACCAAAGACGTCCCCCCTTACATCACAGCAGGAAGGGATCCATTGGCATTTGCAGGATTAAACCTAATTGGGTTGCGTCGTAGAGGATTTTCATCCGAACAAATACAAACCATTCAAGAGTGTTATCGTGCTCTGTACCAATCAGCACTCAATGTAAGCCAAGCCATCGAAAGAATCGAAACAGATCTTGGCCCATCCGTAGAAAGAGACACCATTCTC
The DNA here is from genome assembly GCA_937911935.1 of uncultured Bacteroidales bacterium. Taxonomy (GTDB): domain Bacteria; phylum Bacteroidota; class Bacteroidia; order Bacteroidales; family Paludibacteraceae; genus Enterocola. The sequence continues at coordinate 4,951 of CALDQH010000007.1, forward strand.
AATTTCTTAAAAGGCTCACAACGCGGTATCATACGCGGTTATCAAGACTAAAACTATTATCATGGAAGAAGCAGTAAAAAAATCGCTTAATTTTATAGAGGAGATTGTAGATAAAGATCTACGCGAAGGTAAAAACGACGGACGTTTACAAACTCGTTTCCCACCCGAACCCAATGGTTACCTACATATTGGTCACGCCAAAGCCATCTGCATGGACTTTGGTATTGCCCAACAATACGGTGGCATCTGTAACCTTCGTTTTGACGATACAAACCCCAGCAAAGAAGATGTAGAATACGTTGATTCCATTCAAGAAGACATCAAATGGTTAGGCTTTGAATGGGGAAACATTTACTACGCATCCGATTATTTTCAACAATTATGGGATTTGGCTGTTCAACTAATCAAAGACGGCAAAGCTTATATCGACGAACAATCGGCAGAAGAAATCGCCAAACAAAAAGGCACTCCTACCACACCAGGCACAGAGAGCCCCTATCGCAATCGTCCTGTAGAAGAAAACTTGGCATTGTTTGCTAAAATGAACACGGGCGAAGTTCCCGAAGGTGCCATGGTATTGCGTGCAAAAATTGACATGGCATCGCCCAACATGCACTTCCGCGACCCAATTATGTATCGCATCATTACATCGCATGCTCACCACCGTACGGGTACTACCTGGAAAGCATACCCCATGTACGACTATGCACACGGTCAATCGGACTATTTCGAAGGCGTTACCCACTCTATCTGTACGTTAGAATTTGTGGTACACCGCCCCTTATACGATTGGTTCATCGACCAATTTGCCGATAGCGACTATCGCCCACGCCAATACGAATTTAACCGTTTAAACATTACCTATACCGTAATGAGTAAACGTAAAATGCTTCAATTGGTGCAAGAAGGCGTTGTAGCAGGTTGGGACGACCCTCGTATGCCAACCATTTGTGGTTTGCGCCGTAGAGGTTACACCCCAGAGGCAATCCGCGACTTTATCGACCGCATCGGCTATACCAAGGTGGACGGCATGATTGACGTATCGCTATTGGAACACTCCATTCGCGAAGACCTTAAACCCAAAGCACACCGCGTAAGTGCTCTATTCGACCCCATTAAATTGGTAATCACCAACTATCCAGAAGGTCAAAAAGAGTACATGACCACCGATAACAACCCAGACAACGAGGCTGCAGGCACGCGCGAAATGCCATTCAGTAGAGAAATCTTTATCGAAAGAGGCGACTTTATGGAAGATGCTCCTAAAGATTTCTACCGCTTAACTCCTGGTGGTCGTGAGGTTCGTCTAAAAAGTGCCTACATCATCCAATGTACAGGTTGCGAAAAAGACGAAAATGGCAACGTTACCACCGTTTACTGTACCTACGACCCTGACACCAAAAGTGGTAGCGAAGGCAGCAAACGTAAAGTTAAGAGTACCATCAACTGGTTGGACAAAGACGGTTGCATACAGGCCGAAGTTCGTTTGTACGATCGTTTGTTCAAGGTAGAGGATCCTGCTGCATACGACGGTGATTTCCACGACCTACTCAACGAAGATTCGTTGGAAGTAAAAACTGCCTTGGTTGAAAAACATTTGGAAGGCGCACAACCTGGTGACCATTTCCAATTCTTGAAAATCGGTTACTTTACGGTTGACAAAGACAGCACTAACGACAAACTTATTCTAAACCGTACCGTATCGCTCAAAGACAACTGGGCTAAGAAATAACCCACACCAAAGGGCAATAAAAAAATCCGCTTCATCTGGAAGCGGATTTTTTTGTCTTTATTGTAACGAATCTTATTCGATAATACCAAGCAATTTTGCATTTTTGGTGATTTTTTCTACTGCTTCGTCGATTTGATCGAAGGTATGAGTAGCCATCAAAGAGATACGGATAAGTGTATCTTGAGAAGGTACTGCAGGAGAAACCACAGGGTTAACGAATACACCATCATCCATCAACATACGAGTTAGGCGGAATGTCTTTTCGTTATCACGCACGTAAAGAGGAATAATAGGAGTGGTGGTATGACCCGTTTCGAATCCTTTGTCTTTGAAAGCTTGAAGCATTCTGTTTGTATTGTCCCACAATGCTTGTTGACGCCATTTTTCTTCTTCCATTACTTCCAATGCAGCCAATACAGCACCTGCAGCAGCAGGAGTAATACTTGCACTGAAGATAAGGGTACGTGAATTATGTTTTAGGTAGTTTATTACATCTTTGTTTGAAGCGATGAAACCACCAATGGTAGCAAGCGATTTACTAAATGTACCCATTACAAGTTCCACGTCGTTTTGCACACCAAAGTGCTCGCAAACCCCAGCACCTGTTTTACCGAATACACCAAGCGAGTGAGCTTCGTCAATCATGATAGAAGCGTTGTACTTTTTAGCCAAATCTACCATTTCTGGAAGTTTAGCCACATCGCCTTCCATGGAGAACACACCATCTGCTACAATCAGTTTAATTTTATCTGGTTCGCATTGTTGAAGGAATTTTTCAAGGTGTTCCATATCGTTGTGACGATATTTGAACTGTTTTGCCATGCTCAAGCGTGAACCTTCGATAATAGAAGCGTGGTTTAAACGGTCTAATAATAGGTAATCTTCTCTACCACCAAGACAGGGAACCACACCCGAGTTTACCGTAAAACCTGTTGCATACACAAGGGCTTCTTCTTTACCCACCAATTTGGCTAATTTTTCTTCCAACTCAATGTGAATATCCAACGTTCCGTTTAAGAAACGAGAACCAGCGCAGCCTGTACCGTATTTTTCTACAGCCTTAATAGAACCTTCTTTAATTTTGGGGTGATTAGTAAGGCCTAAATAACTGTTTGAACCAAACATCAATACTGGTTTTCCATCAATTTGTACCACGGTGTCTTGGTCTGATGAAATAGGTCTAAAATAAGGATAAACACCAGCTGCTTTTGCTTTTTGAGGCACATCATATTGTGCCAATCTTTCACTTAAAATACTCATGTGAATATGATTTAATAGATACGCAAAGTTAATGATTTTTTTCTATTTTGTACCTTTTAGTCGTTAATATTTAACAGTCCTTCTGGCAAGTCAAGGTATAACTTCTTGTTTTTGTGGTCGATATCTACAATAAAAGCTTCTACGGCAGGTACCATAAAAGAAGCATCATCGTGTTGAATACAAAACAGGATATTTTCGGTTTGGTCGTTAATCGACTCGACTACACCAATGTACTCATCATTATTATACACCTGAAAATCAACAAAATACTCGCCGCTTACTTGTTCCGCATCGGCTTGCATCGACAACGGCAGATATACTTGTTTACCAACCAATTCCTTGGCTTTTTGCTCCGAATCGATTCCCTCTACCTGTAACAGCCACGATGTATTACTCTGATAACGGCGTGATGTGATAAAAAAAGGCACAAACAACCCATCCATACACAGCACTACATAGGGACACACATCCAATACATCCGTAGTGCCCATACACACCCATTCGCCTGCAACCCCATGAGTTCTGGTTATTTTACCTGCCACAAAAAGTTCTTCAATCGTTATCATGTCGCCATTTTAAAATTGCTGGTTCTTGTAATTCATATACCTGATGTACACAAGCAGGTATTTCTTTTTGGTAGTGTGTAACAAAGATAAGACTTTTATCGGGTTGTAAAGCATATTTCTCAATCAAATTCAAGCATTTTTGTTTACAGATGCTATCCATACCATGAAAAGGCTCATCTAAAATCAGTAAGGCAGGATTTTTTACCAAAGCACGAGCAAAAAGAATCATGCGTTGTTCGCCTGCCGATACGCGCAAGAAAGGTTTATCCGCCAAATGTGCAATACCCAAGGCTTGCATCAACAAGAGCGCTTGCTGTACTTGCTCGTCGGTTGGACGTTGATACAAGCCTACACTATCAAAGTATCCCGATTGCACTACTTTTTGACAAGGAACATTTTCGCGGTAATACAAGTGCATTTCGGAGGATGTATAACCGATGCGTTTTTTGATATCCCAAATACTCTCGCCCGATCCGCGTTTTCTATCAAACAGCCAGATAGGCAAGGAATAGGCCTGCGGATTATCTGCAAAAATATAACTCAACAACGTTGACTTTCCCGAGCCATTAGGCCCTAATAATGCCCACTTTTCACCCTTTTTAATTTGCCAGGTTACATCCGGTTGAAACACCAAATTATCGTAACGAATACATACATGACGCATATCTATCACGTGGGTAAATTTATCATCATCCTGACGTTGTACAAAGGTATAATCAACATCCGTTGTCTTATTTGGAACAGGAACGACATAATTACAACATTCGCCTGCATACACGGGTTTACAATCTTCCAAATGCAACAAATGAGTTGTACATGTAGGTATATCACGCGCATCTGCTACCAAGAACAACAACTGTATGCCTTGCTGTATCATGGCATCGAACACCTCCTCCATCATGTTTCGGGTAGCGACATCCAATCCGATAAAAGGATTATCAAAAATCATCATACGAGGCTTCTCCAACAGGGCTTTTGCCATCAGCAAACGACGCAACTGCCCGCTCGACAACGTAATAATGCGATGCGACAGCAGATTAAACAATCGAAAAACCGATACTACTTGCTGCCACCACCCCTCATCTACAGCATCTTGTCGCAACACATCCTCTACCGTAGGATACCAATCTACCTCATACACATTAAAGCGTTGCTGATAATAAGCATCCCTAAAATCAGAAAACGAATAAGTTGACTGAAAATGAATGGTTTTAATAAACTGACGTGGATAGATAAATTGTGTTGTTTTGGCTCTTTCCTCGTCCATAAAGGGATATTCGATACTTCCAGCAGACAATCCATATTTTCCACAAATAATCTCGCTCAAAAGGGTTTTCCCGCTGCCATTTTCGCCATAAAAGGTCCAAACATCCCCTTTGTTCATCGAAAAAGTAAAAGGGACTGCAAACGTAACATCCGGAATGCGCGGCACTACTGCATGGAGACTGATAAAAGGATTCATAAACTGGTTTATTTAAGAGCACGTAAAGATACGCATTATTTGCCTATTTTGCATTTTATTGTTACCTTTGTGCCTTATTATTTAATACATTATTATTATGCTACGTATAGCTGTACAAGCCAAAGGACGTTTACACGAAGAAACCATGACCATGCTCGAAGAATCGAGCATCAAATTAGACATGGGCAAACGTCAACTATTGGTATCTTCTAAATCATTCCCTGTTGAAGTTTTGTTTTTGCGCGACGACGATATTCCACAAGCCGTAGCAACTGGCATTGCTGATGTAGGTATTGTAGGCGAAAACGAATTTGTAGAAAAAGGCGAAGATGCTGCCATTATCAAACGTTTGGACTTTAGCAAATGCCGTCTTTCTTTGGCCATCCCCAAAGAAGCCGATTACCAAGGCGTTGAATGGTTCAATGGCAAACGCATTGCTACCTCTTACCCCAATATTTTACGTCAATTTTTAGAAAAAAACAATGTTCAAGCTGACATTCATGTTATTACAGGATCGGTAGAAATTGCTCCAAGCATTAACCTTGCCGACTGTATTTTTGACATTGTTAGTTCTGGCAGCACGTTGGTTACCAACAATCTTAAAGAAGTAGAAGTTGCCATGAAATCGGAAGCTTTGATGATTGCCAACAAAAATTTGAGCGACGAAAAACAAGCCATTCTCAACGAATTGCTATTCCGTTTTGATTCGTACAAAAATGCTGAAGGCAAAAAATACATCATCCTTAATATTCCTAACGATAAAATCGAAGAGGTTTGTGCCCTACTTCCAGGCATGAAATCGCCTACGGTCACTCCGTTGGTACAAGAAGGATGGTCGTCACTACAGTCTGTTATCGAAGAAAAAACCTTCTGGCACATCATCAATCAACTTAAAAACATTGGAGCAGAAGGCATTTTGGTCGTTCCTATCGAAAAAATGATTCTCTAAACGTATGCAAATTATTCAATATCCTGCAACCGAAACTTGGGCAAGCCTTCTAAAACGCCCTCACCTCAACAGCAATGACCTTTCGTCTATTGTTGCGGGCGTGCTTTCGCGCATACGTACCGAAGGCGATGCAGCTGTTTTGGATTACGAAAAACAATTCGACAAGGTTCAATTAACCAGTTTAAGGGTAAGCGAGGAAGAAATACAAGAAGCTTCTTTGTTGGTAAGCGACGAGCTAAAAAAGGCGCTACAAACTGCCAAACAAAACATTGCGGCCTTCCACGCTGCACAAAAGCACCAATGCATCGAAGTGGTTACCACAACAGGTGTCACCTGCCGTCAAAAAGCAGTAGCCATCGAAAAAGTAGGTTTATACGTTCCTGGCGGTACAGCACCTTTATTTTCGACCGTATTGATGTTGGCTATTCCTGCACAAATTGCGGGTTGCAAGGAAATTGTTTTGTGTACACCTCCCAACAAAGAAGGTAAGATCAACCCCATTATCTTGTACGCTGCTCAACTATCGGGTGTAAGCAAGGTATTTAAGATTGGCGGGATTCAAGCCATTGGAGCCATGGCATACGGCACCGAAAGCGTGCCCAAAGTATATAAAATCTTTGGCCCTGGCAACCAATACGTTATGGCAGCTAAACAACAAGTAAGCCTGCACGATGTTGCCATCGATATGCCCGCTGGTCCATCGGAGGTTGCCATCATTGCCGATAGCACCGCTCAACCCGCTGCCGTCGCAGCCGATATGCTATCGCAAGCAGAGCACGGCAAGGACAGTCAATCCATCGTATTTACTACCGATGCTGATTTCGCATTACAAATCCAGGCAGAGGTAGAAAAACAAACAGCCATTGCTCCACGCAAAGAGTTTATTCAATGTTCTTTGGAGCATAGCAAGATTTTTGTTCTAAAAAGCATGGACGATGTCATTGCTATGTCGAATGAATATGCACCCGAGCACCTTATTATTATGTGCAAGGATTATGCCAAGGTAGCAGAGCAAATTACCAATGCTGGTTCTGTTTTTATGGGCTATTATACCCCCGAAAGTGCGGGAGATTATGCCTCTGGCACCAACCACACCTTACCCACTAGTGGCTATGCCAAAGCATACAGCGGAGTAAATTTAGACAGCTATGTCAAAAAGATTACTTTCCAAGAAATAACAGCTCAGGGATTAGAGTTATTGGGCGATACCATCGAGATTATGGCAGCCAACGAGCAGCTTATGGCACACAAACAAGCCGTGGTTGTACGTCGCCAACAATAAACACCTATTCCGTATAAAAAAAATTGCATTTTTGTTGCATAATAAAAAAAAAAGATTTTATTTTGCCTTAGTAAAATTGAATCACAGAAAAAATTACACTTACTTAAAATTATTATTATGGAACAATTAGTAAAAGAACTAGAAGCTAAAATGGCTGAATTTGCTAAAAATGCAAATGACCAAGTTGAAAAAGGTAACAAAGCTGCAGGTACTCGTGCTCGCAAAATTTCGTTAGACATTGAAAAAATGTTGAAACAATTCCGTAAAGACTCGATTGCAGCTGCAAAATAATAGCAAGCAGTAATATAGTTTTACACTATAAAAAAGGTGGAAATTTTACAATTTCCACCTTTTTTACATATATCGTTAGGTACTCCTTACAAATTTGCCATCTTAATAGCCGTAACACCAGCTTCAACCCCTTTATTTCCCAAGGATCCTCCACATCGATCCAAAGCCTGTTGAAGGGTATTAACCGTTAACAAGCCAAAGATTACAGGAGGCATACCCACTCTTGCATTCAAGGCTGCGATTCCTTGTGTAGTACCACCACAAACATAATCAAAATGCGGCGTATCACCTTGAATTACACAACCCAATACAATAATAGCGTCGTATCTATTGGCTTCTTGAAACTTTCTGGCAGCATAAGTCAACTCAAAAGCACCTGGAACATGTACTACATCTACATGCTCCACACCATTCTCACACAAAGCCTGCATTGCACCTTCTAACAAGGGAAAAGTAACGTTACTATTCCAATCAGCGACAGCTATTGCATATCGCTGATTTTTAACCTTGTCTTTGCACGGCATCAAAGAGGCATCATATTCCGATAAATTATGTAAACAACTAGCCATTATTTAGACAACGCATTGATAAATTTATCGACATCATCAACTTCGGTCATACCAGGAAGCACCCCTTGATAATCTTTCTTAATTTGCTCGTAAGTAGCCAAGGCATTTTCTTTATCACCGATATTTTCGTAAGCACGAGCCAATTTCAAGGCATAAGTAGCAGCTACCATAATGTTACCACTTTTGCTGGCTTCTTTGAAATACGACAAAGCCTTTTCAACCTCACCTTTTTGTACGTAACTATCACCGATAGTACCGCGCACGGTATAGTTCAAAGCATCATCGCCACCGCTAAACGCAGACAAATATTTAATAGCATTATCAAAATCACCCAATTTGTAATACGACAAACCTGCATAAGCATTTGCCAAATTTCCACTGGGAGTATTACCGTATTCATCTGCAATTGCCACAAAACCAACTGCATCAATGCTATCACCATCCAAAGCAAGTTGATATTGACCATTTGCAAAATAATTTTCATTCGCAATCATCAATACGTCAGCTTCTTGATTAGTAGGAATTTGATACAAGTTTCTATACAACAACCACCCTGTTAATAACACAAGAATGGTAACAAAAGCAATTAATAAAGGCTTTTGATTCTTTTCGATAAATGCCTCCGACGACAATACTGCGTTTTCAAAATTCTCTAACTCTTGAGGATTTTCTACTGTGGTTTTCTTTTTTTGTGCCATACTATTTAATAATTCTTGATTAATATACATTCAATAAGTACGCAAAGATACGAAAATAGTTGAGAGTTGAGAAAGGAGAATGGAAAAAGTTTGGCTGCGTGCTTTCAAACTTCATGAGCAAAGCGAATCAAGTTGCAACTGAGTGAGTTCAGGAGCCTAAAATCGACTAACAAAAAAATCAATATTTATTTTGCATATTAAAATTCTTTTCATACCTTTGCAGTGCTTTAAGCGAAATGGTTCCTTGGCCGAGTGGTTAGGCACCGGTCTGCAAAACCGTCTACAGCAGTTCGAATCTGCTAGGAACCTCTAAAAGAGCGACTAAACCGAGTTTTAGTCGCTCTTTTTTTGCACCGCTACAACCGACATTACCCCCTCAAATCTTTGGTCACTTGCGGTATATTGACTATCTTTGCACCTTATTACGCAAACAAAGCATCCCTATGAAGACAATTATAGAGCCATCTGTGATCGATGGCATCATGCAAGATTTAGAGATCAAAGACATTCAAACCGCATCGATTCGTCAAATTGGTGCATTGGTACGCAAAGCCGAACAAGCAACAGGCAGCGAATACATCCATTTTGAAATGGGTATCCCAGGTTTACCACCCTCTGCTGTTGGTGTTCAAGCCGAATGCGAAGCACTACAAAATGGCGTAGCCTCTAAATACCCCATCATCGATGGTATTCCAGAACTAAAAACACAAGCATCACGCTTTATTAAAGCATTTTTGAACACAGACATCAACCCCGAGGGCTGTACACCTACCGTTGGTTCGATGCAAGGCTCGTTTGCGTCGTTGATGCTTTGCTCGCAATTGGATGCAAAAAAAGACACCGTTTTGTACATTGATCCTGGTTTCCCAGTACAAAAAATGCAAGCCAATGTGATTGGTTGCAAAATTGCATCGTTCGACATTGCAGACTATCGTGGTCAAAACTTGCGTGAAAAATTGGAAAGCTACTTCCAACAAGGCAACATCTGCGCTGTGCTTTATTCCAGCCCCAACAACCCCACATGGATGTGCCTCACCAACGAAGAGTTGACCATTATTGGCGAATTGGCAACCCAATACGATGTCATTGTTATTGAAGACTTGGCATACATGACCATGGACTTCCGTCAAGATTTCGGCATTCCTTTCCAAGCGCCTTATCAACCATCTGTATCGCACTATACCGATAACTACATCTTGCTGATGAGTGCCTCTAAAATATTCAGTTACGCAGGACAACGCATTGCTGTAGCATGTATTTCGGACGCGCTTTACCAAAGACAATACGAAAGCTTGATGCAACGCTACGGCATCGGTCGTTTTGGCGCTGCCTACAGCTATATTTTCTTGTACACATTCTCTTCGGGTGTATCTCACTCGGCTCAATATGCCATGGCAGCCATGCTAAAAGCGGCCTGCGACGGCACCTACGCTTTCGTCAAGGACGTAAAAGAATACGCCGAACGTACCCGCAAGATCAAGGATATTTTGCATCGCAATGGCTTCCATATTGTATATGACAAAGATTGCGATTGCCCTGTAAGTGATGGCTTTTTCTTTACCATCGGCTATAAAGACATGAGCGGAGCAGAATTGCTTAAAGAGTTACTATACTACGGTATCAGTGGCATTGATTTGGCAACAACAGGTTCTACCCGCAAAGGCATCCGTGCTTGTTCTTCTAATATTCTTCCACACCATTATCAACTATTAGAAGAACGTTTACAACTTTTTAATCAAAATCACTAAGATAATATACTATGAATCAATCGATTTATTTCGAACCAGCCATAGAAACTCTATCGCGCGAAGAATTAGAAAAGTTGCAGTTAAAACGATTACAAGAAACTGTAAAACGCGCTGCAAACGCTCCATATTACAAACAGAAGTTCGAAGAGATGGGTATATCGCCCGATGATATTAAAAGTTTGAGCGATTTGAGCAAACTTCCCTTCACAACCAAACAAGACATGCGCGAGAATTATCCTTTTGGATTTTTAGCTTGCGACAAAAAAGAACTAGTACGTTTACACTCCAGCAGTGGAACTACTGGAAATCCAACCGTTATATGCCATACCAAAAACGATATTGCAAACTGGGCCAATCGTGTTGCTCGTTGTTTTTACATGGTAGGCTTGCGCGACACTGATGTTATCCAAAATTCATCGGGTTACGGCATGTTTACGGGTGGCTTAGGTATTCAAGCTGGCATCGAAGCCTTAGGTGCGATGTCCATTCCTGCCGCTGCAGGTAACAGCCGCCGCCAAATAAAATGCATCATGGATTATGGCACTACCGCTATCCATGCCATTCCCAGTTATGCACTACGTTTAGCAGATGTATTCGACGAATTAGGCATCAATCCAGCCAAAGACACCAAACTTACCACCTTTTTGATTGGCGCAGAGCCTCATACCGAAGAAACACGCCGTAAAATTGAAGAACGTTTTGGAGTAAAAGCCTACAACTGCTTTGGTATGACCGAAATGAGCGGACCTGGGGTTGCTTTTGAATGTACAGAACAACACGGCATGCACCTTTGGGAAGACTGCTATATTGTCGAAATTGTAGACCCTGTTACCCTACAACCTGTTCCCGAAGGCGAAATTGGCGAAATGGTACTAACCACATTAGACCGCGAAGGTATGCCATTGTTGCGCTACCGTACTCGCGATTTAACCCGCATCCTCCCCGATCAATGCCCCTGTGGACGTACACACCGACGCATCGACCGCATCAAAGGTCGTAGCGACGATATGTTCATCGTAAAAGGAGTAAATATCTTCCCCATGCAAATTGAGAAGATCCTAATGCAATACCCCGAAGTAGGAACCAACTACCTCATTACCATCAAACCCGAAAACAACAACGATGAGCTCATCATCGAAGTAGAAAAGGGAAATGTTAACATTGCAGACGAACGTGCTCTATGCAGGGATATTACACGCAAATTAAAAGATGAATTGTTACTAACACCCTGTGTCATCCTACGCGAAAAAGACGAAATACCCAATGCAGAGGGCAAAGCTGTACGCGTAAAAGACTTACGCCCCAAATAGTGGAGGATATGAAAAAAGCAGACATTATTTTTATGGTGATTGTTGCAGCATTGCTAACACCGTTTTTTGTAAGCGATGCTGTTTTGGAAGCCTACAAAAGTGCCAATGCCGCTCATTCCTACCTTATGGCTTTTGTCAAATTTATGCTACTTTCGAGCTTAGGAGAAATGATTGGATTGCGCATTAAAGAGGGTGTTTATCACTACAAAGGATATGGTATTCTACCACGTTCAGTGGTTTGGGGATGCTTTGGCGTCCTCATTGCCATTGCCATGGGCATTTTTAAATCAGGAACACCTGTTATTTTGGAAAGCATGGGACTTGAAAACATGGTAGCTGCTATGAAAGGCAGTTTCACATGGGAAAAATTGGTCGGTGCACTTTGCATTTCAACCGCCATGAACACGTTCTTCGCACCCATGTTTATGACCGTACACAAGGTAACGGATACGCATATTTTGGCATGCGGTGGTCAGCTAAAGGCGTTGGTAACACCCATCGAATTTGGTAAAATTTTATCGGAAATCAACTGGAAAGTACAATGGGGATTTGTTTTCAAAAAAACCTTACCCCTTTTCTGGATTCCTGCACATACCATTACCTTTTTGTTGCCAGGCGAATACCAAGTGCTATTTGCCGCATCACTCAGCATTGTATTAGGGCTCATTTTGTCGATTGCCGCTGCCATGGCAAGAGGCAAATAAACCAATAACCCATGTTTTTTACAAGGAAAGTACCCAGATATTGGATAGAGAATAAAACCATGGTAGGGACCACCATCTTTACCATCCTATTCTCTATACTTTTCTTGCTGATATATGATCCTTTTTCGTCCACTTCGTGGCTGTCGCTCGTAAAGGCACACCAACCCAACTACTACAGAATTGCACTTGCCAGCGTATCATTCTACTTGGTTGCGATTGCCATTTTTGTGTTGAGTAAATTTTTTATGAGTTCTGTTCAGCACAAACGTCCCTTGCATTTCGGCACGTTACTGATTTGGGGATTTGCTGAAGCTGGAGCGCTGTCGATCACCTATACGCTGTTTACAGAGCTATTTATTATACCCAATCCACAACTTTTCTTGGCAATTTTGGGTAAATCGTTTGTGGTATTGCTCTTCATCCTATTCATTCCCTACATCATCAGCATTTTGCTTGCCATCACCATTCATCAACGCAAATTGCTGAACCGTTTAGCAGAAAAAAGGAGCAGCGAAAAAATGAGCAACAGCTCAACCAAACTTATCCCGTTCATCGACAACACGGGCAAAATTAAGATAAGCATTAGCATTGATGCAATCTACTACATCGAATCACAAGATAACTACGTAAAGGTGTACTACGAATCGGAAGGAAAACTTTGTCATTACATGCTACGATGTACCTCCAAAGCCATTGAGGACAAATGCAAAGGATATATGATAAGGTGCCATCGTTCTTACATCGTCAACAAACACAAAATCATGCTTTTTAATGGGGATCGTGGTAACATGTACCTCAAACTAAACCACGAGTCGATACAGCCTATACCTGTATCAAGAACCTATACTTCTAATATTCAAGAAATACTAACTCCTGTACACTCATAAGGAGGAATCTCTCCCTATGAGTGTATGTAAGTTTGTATATAAACTACATGCTTCATCACCTCTGCATTAGCCCAACGAACAAACACATGGGCAGATTTACCAAACAATGATTCATCACGATTGGCATCGTGTAAGAGCAAATATGCCATCATGATGTAACCAGCCATTTCAACCATACGACGACTTAATGCTTCGATTATAGCCTCATTTTTTGTCTCGTTGATTTGCTGCACAACATCTTTATATTGGCGCGATAATGCAGTCAAGAGAGCATGAGAAGAGTGTAATGTATCAGACACAGGAACTGCATCTAATTCATCTATCATAGATGCGTAAAAGCCGCTTGTTACGTAGCGAATAGCAGCAACAACTTGCATCTGCGTAGTGCCTTCGTATATAGTAGTAACACGTGCATCACGGTACAAACGCTCGCAAGTATATTCTTTCATCAAGCCAGAGCCTCCATGAACTTGCACACAATCATACACGTTTTGGTTACATAACTCACCACCTAAACCTTTAGCCAAAGGAGTTAGGGCATCTGCCATTTTTGCGTATTTCTTTTGCTCTAAACGCTCTTCCGAGGTGAGTTTTCGTTGTTTCGCAATATCCTCTAAGGTTTTGTAAATATCTACATATCGTGCTGTTTGATATAGCAACGAACGCATAGCATCCAACTTGGCTTTCATTCCATCCAGCATCTCTGCTACGGCAGTTATCTCAATAATGGGTTTACCAAATTGCTTGCGATGTTTGGCGTACTCCAATGCTTCTTGATACGCAGCCTGCGAAATTCCAGCTGATTGCGCAGCTATTCCTAAACGTGCTCCATTCATCAAAGACATCACGTATTTGATAAGTCCCAAACGACGTTCGCCACACAAATAGGCTTTTGCATTTTTATAAACCAACTCACATGTTGGAGAACCTTTGATACCCATTTTATGTTCAATGCGTCTTACTTCTACCCCACCATCACATTTATCGTATATAAACATGGATAAGCCACGACCATCTTTCGTTCCTTCTTCAGAACGTGCCAATACCAAATGAATATCACTATCACCATTGGTGATAAAACGCTTTACGCCATTCAAATACCAACATGCGTCTTCTTCGCTATAAGTGGCTCTTAATTGTACACTTTGCAAATCACTACCAGAATCTGGTTCTGTCAAATCCATCGACATGGTTTCTCCGGCACATACACGGGGCAAAAACTTATCTTTCAATTCCTCCGAACCAAATTCATAGATAGTCTGCGCACAATCCTGTAATGCCCATAGGTTTACAAAGCCAGCATCAGCAGCACTTACCAAATCTGCGACCATCAAATATGGGACATGCGAAAAATTCAAACCGCCATATTGATAAGGAATAGACATACCCATTAAACCGGCCTGTTTGCAAGCTTGCAAATTTTGAGTAGTACCAGATGCATAGCATACCTTTCCGTCTGCACAAACAGGTCCTTCTTTATCCACACCTGCGGCATTCGGAGCGATAATATGAGTACAAATATCACCTACTATTTCCAATACCTTATCATAATTATCCATCGCATCTTCTACACTTTTAGGCGCATACGAATAGGTCTGACAAGATTCAAAATTACCTTCGCGCAACGAAACAATACGCTCCATAAGCGGATGGTGCAAATAATGCTTTAGTTCTTTTTGATCTGAATAACTATTTGCCATAACTACGAATTATTTTGTTTTAAACAAGCAATCATTTGTGGTAACACATCTTCGATTTTTCCTGTTATCACATAATCTGCTATTTGGTTTATGGGAGCATTGATGTCTGTATTTATCGAAACAATCACCGAACTATCTTGCATACCCGAAACATGTTGAGCCTGTCCACTAATACCACATGCAATGTACAATTTAGGACGTACGGTTAGTCCCGTCTGACCAATCATTCTATTTTCTTCTATCCAACCTGCATCCGTAGCTGCTCGAGTAGCACCCACTTCGCCATGCAACAACTCAGCTAATGTTTTTAACAGTTCAAAATTTTGTTTAGAACCAACACCATATCCTCCAGCCACAATAACAGAAGCTTCTTTTAAATGATGATTTGGTTCTTGTAGCGTTTGGGATAAAATCGCAACTACCTTATCCGAATCATCTATCCACTCCTCTACTACATATTCCCTGATCATGCCTTGATAATCTGCATCAAAAATACATTGCTTCATCACTCCTGCACTAACAGTTGCCATTTGTGGGCGACGTTCGGGGCATACAATTGTTGCCATTACTTGGTCAGCGAATGCCGGTCTAATTTGTTCTAATACAGAATCATACGCTTTACCATCTTTATCCACATACGTTCCTATTTGCAAATCACTACAATGTGCAGTTAAACCGGTATTTAACTTGGCTGCCACACGTGGAGCCAAATCGCGTCCTATATCGGTAGAGCCCAATAATAAAATCGCAGGTTGCACCTCCTGACATAGTTTTACCAATAACTTGCAATACGGCAATGTTGTAAAAGGACTTAAACAAGCATGATCAAACACATGCAAAACATCTACCCCATAAGGTATTATCTGAGAGGTAAACTGACTCAAATTATGTCCCATAACAACAGCCTCTAATTGGCAACCCAATTGTACAGACAATTCTTTTCCTTTGGTCAATAATTCTAAACTTACATCAGCAATTCCTGTATGACCTTCTATTTCGATAAATACAACTACATTATTCATGTCCGATTACTTATTTAATAATCCACGTCATCAATTCTGCGATAGACTCTTGCGTAGGCTCAATATGTTTTGTTTCTTTTACCTGCCAAGCTATCGTTTTCATACCCGATACACGAGTTGGCGATCCCAAACTTCCACATCGTCTTTCATCTGCTTGTATATCTTGTAAAGTCCATGTAGTAACGGCAGCATCTTTATATGCCATCACTCGTTTTGCGTTTCTGGGACGACATACATCTGCTTGATTAGAGATACTCACAACAGCGGGATAAGCAACTTGTACACGCTGTATCCCATTCTCCAATTGTCGATTGGCAATTACTTTTCCATCGTTTATTTCCATTGCAACAACCGATGTCAGTTGAGGCCAATCAAGGTGATTTGCTACCTGTGGAGCTATATGCGCCGTATCGCCATCTATTGTTTGGCATCCACACAAAACCAAATCTACCGATCCTAACTTTTTGATGCCTTGAGCCAATACATAAGAAGTTGCCAAAGTATCCGAACCAGCAAATTGTTTATCACATAATAAGACACCGGTATCTACACCTCTAAACAAACCTTCTCGCACCACCTCTGCTGCTTGCATAGGTCCCATACTCATCACAGTAATGGTAACTTGCGGATACTTATCTTTAATCAGCAAAGCCTGTTGCAACGCATAAAAATCGTTTGGATTAACGATAGCAGGTAAAATCGCACGATTAATACTACCATCTGGCAACAACACGTCCTCTCCCGCTATACGAACATCCGGAACCTGCTTCATTAAAACAACCACATTCTTCATAGCCATGCATTATATACATTTTCCACCATCTACTTGCAATACCTGTCCCGTTATGTAGGCAGACATTTCCGAAGCCAAAAAGACTGCCACCGAGGCAATATCTTCTACAACTCCTGCACGTTTTAATGGGATATCGTTAATCCACATTTGTTTCACTTCCTCGCTCAATGACTGTGTCATATCTGTTTGGATATATCCCGGAGCGATGGCATTTACTCGAATGCCTCTACTGCCAAATTCTTTGGCTAAACTTTGCGTTAATCCGATGATACCAGCTTTAGAGGCAGCATAGTTACATTGCCCTGCATTTCCGTGCAAGCCTACCACAGAGGACATATTCACGATACAACCAGAACGTTGACGAAGCATCACAGACGAACATGCTTGCGAATAATTATACACCGATTTTAGGTTTTTACTAATTACCTCATCCCAACTATCGGGACTCATACGCATCAACAAAGAATCACGTGTAATTCCTGCATTGTTTACCAACACATCCCCATGTTGCCACAACATCGTTTACAACTTTTACTGCTTCGTCATAATTAGAAGCATCCGATTGATACCTTTTTACCTTAACACCCATCTCAGTTAGTTCTTTTTCTGTTTCCAAAGCCCCATTCATCGATGTGTGGGTAAATGCAATCGAGGCACCTTCTGCAGCCATTGCTTTTGCAATAGCTTTGCCGATACCACGAGAAGC
>CALDQH010000008.1 GCA_937911935.1 uncultured Bacteroidales bacterium
CGTTAAGAAAATGCGTTAAGAAGCGAAGCGGACATCGCATTTTTAGCGAGGAAAAATAAAAATGCCGCGAAGAGCGTAGGCTTTGAATGCATCGCCTCAACATGACAAAAAAAATCTCGGTCCCTAGAAGTGACCGAGATTTAAAAGTGTAAAAGATTATATAGGTTTAAGGTAGTTTTTGTATCAATACCGTGGCGTAGGCGGCAATACCTTCTTTACGGCCTACAAAACCGAGTTTCTCGGTGGTGGTAGCTTTAATCGACACATCTTCGCTATCAATGCCCATAACGCCAGCCAGGCAGTTTTGCATGGACTCAATGTAATCTTTTAGTTTAGGACGCTCGGCACAAATGGTGGCATCAATGTTGCCAATTTCGTAACCTTTGCCACGTACCAATGCTACGGTATCTTTTAGCAATATTTTGCTGTCAATGTTCTTAAATTCGCCTGCGGTATCGGGAAAATGATAACCAATATCACGCAAGTGAGCAGCACCCAACAAAGCATCGCAAATGGCATGTATCAACACGTCGGCATCGGAATGACCCTGCAATCCCATTTCGTGTGGAATTTGAAGCCCGCCCAACCACAATTCGCGGTTAGGTACAAGGTTGTGCACGTCGTAACCAAAGCCTACGCGTATTTTCATGCTTAGTCTTTTTTGTCGTCTTTGCTAAATCCAATTAACTCTTTCATACCACCGATGTTGAAACCAAGGGTAAAACGCAAGGTTTGGTCCAAGGGGTTGTTTTGAGCAATAGAAAGTACGTAAGCAACGTCCAACGAGAATACGTTCAATTTGAAGCCGGCACCAAAGGTGGCGTATTGACGACCACCCACAGATGGATCTTCGTAATACAAACCAACACGACCGAAGAATTGTTCGTTGTAGTCGTATTCGATACCAGCAGACCACATCAAGCGTTTAAATTGCGATTCGAAACTATAAGCAGAACCGTCGGGCATGTCAACAAATGACATACCAATACCGGTAATGGGGTCCATTTTGTAATAGTTGTCCAAGCGTTGAGCGTAAGATTCGTTGGATTCTTCGGCGCCTTTAATAGGACGTGCAGGAACCAACAATTTGTTGATGTCCAAGTGAGCGGTAATGTGGTTGTATTTGTCGATAGGCATGGTAAAACGACCACCCAAACGCAAGTTGGTAGGCAAGAAAGCAGCGCTGGTATAATCGCCGTATTCTACTTTTTTACCAATGTTAGAGATGTTGAAACCAAAGGCTCCAAAACCTGTTCCCCATGCAAAATCTACTTTTTGACCGTAGTAACCCGAAATGTCGGCAGCAATAGACCAACCTGGTTCTAAATAACCATTTTCGGCTGCGTTGTAACCACCGGTAAGGTCAGACCAGATAAAGCGCAAAGCTACACCCATCGAGAAGTTTTTAGCCAAGATACGTGAGTACGATACGTCCAACGCCAAGTCGTAGGGTTTTACGTTAAAGCCTTCGGTATCGGGCGATTGGTTAATCAAAACCTCGCCGATAGAGAAGAAACGGAACGATGCAGCAATGGTTTGTACATCTTGTATTTTGTAGTAACCCGAAGCCGAAACCAAGTCGATGTCCGAAACTAATTTTCTTAACCAAGGTACATACGATACGTTAGCACCGCCAACACCGTCGATAAAGGCATATTTAGCAGGGTTCCAGTATTGCGAGTCGCCATCGGGAGCCGAAGCACCACCTGTATCACCCATACCACCACCACGTGCATCGGGAGCTACCGATAAGAAACTAACCCCAGTGGTAATAGGTGTAAATTGATCATAGCTTGCATCTTGTGCAAAAGCCATGGTAGGAAGTATAGCCAAAACGGCTAAAAAAACTTGAAATCTTTTTTTCATAAATTAGTTGTAATCTGTTATCGTTTTTTTGTAATTTTTCTAAAAATGGCTACAAAAATAACGTTTTTTTATCGATTTTATTGTGATACGACCATAATCTTTTTTGTATTTTGCATAAAGGTGCCTTCTGAGGTGGTTACGCGCACGGTTGCTAAATACAATCCTGGTTTTAAGTAAATACCGTTTTGTGTGTTTACGTGCCAAGTTGCGGTGTATTTGCCGTCTGTTGTTTTAACAGCCTGACCACTTTGCCAATGGCATTGTCCAACCAAGTCGTAGATAAAGAACTCTATCTGTGCATTGTCGCCTGGTCGGTCGTAGGCAACGGTTAGGGTAGCTTCTTCTTTAACCGGGTTGGGGAAGATGCTAAATTCTTCGATGGTAGGTTTCAGCCCTTTTTCTACAACAAAGTGAATGGATGCTGTCGATGATACGTTTTGTAAATTCCACGATTTAAGTTCTAAGGTATATTCGCCCTCGGGCAGATTGCCAAGAGGGTAACGTATCATACCATTTTTATAGTCATTAAGCGACGATTCGTAAAAAGCATTGAGGTTAATCACTTCTTTGGGGTTGGAACTCATTCGGAGTGTAATGTCGTGACCGATGCCTGCTCCTACGGTATTGATGCCATACGGATCGTACAAGTGGGCATAGAATACGGGATTATCGTTTACTTTTTGACCCGAAACAAATTGGGGCGTATTGATGTACAACCTCATAATAGGACCTTCGGGGCTGGTTTCTACATCGCCACTGTTTCCGCCTATGCTAAAATCGTGGTTGTAACCGTGGGCATTTCGTATGCCATCCTCGTGCGAAGCATAGTAAATGATTCTGCCTGATCCGGTGGAATAGTTGATGTCTTTGGGCACCATGAATGTAAACTCCAATTGACCGTCTATGATATCTACTTTGCCCGAAAACAGTTTGTTTTGGTAGTCGGTATATGTAAATGGGTTATTCCCTTTTCCGCTTAAGGTTTGCAAGTTCTCTGCTTTGTCGTATAGTGTAATGTGGGCTGTTCCCTGAAAATCGGTATCTACCTGGTTTTGTTCGTCTCTTACGGATGCTTTGATGGTAATAAGTCCCAAAGCGGGCAAATTAGCCTGCGCAGGAATCATGCCGTTGATGCTATCGGTAACGATTTTTTGCTGTGGATATTGCAACGTAAGTGCCGGGTCGCCCAAAAGGCAAAAGTTTAGTTTGTTGGTGTCGCCCAATAATTTGTTTTTGGAGTTGCGTACCACATCGCCCAAGGTTGGTTTTTCTGCATTGGCTTGGGGAATAAGTTCGTGATATACAGCTTGGGCTAATTTGTTGTTGCTGGACGAAAATGCCACACGTGTGGTGGTAAAAGAGGCAATGCCTCCGCCGTTGGGGTTGAGTACGACCTCCATACCAGCAGAACGTTCGTAATTGTCGTAGCGGCTAAAATCGCAGGTAGCAGTAATCCATAACCCTAAGTTACTGTTGTTCATGTAAGCAATATCAGCTTTGGTAATGGTTTGCTCCGATGATAGGGTATAAGGGCTGCCGTGTCCTACGTAGGTAAATACCAATGTGCCTTCTTGAATTTGGCGCAAAACTTCTTCTTTGGCTTTGGGATAGGTGGCACCGGTTGCATTTTGTTGAAGCGGGTAGGAATCCAACCAAATTTTGTGTGGGATGTATGCCGAGTTTATGCGCATAAGTGTATCTGCCAATGCATTGGCTTGTAGCATGTGTGTGTTGGAGTCTTCGTCGTCTGCCAAAAAAGTAAATTGATTACGCCAATCGCTATTAGCAGATTGAGTGGCGTATCGTATGATTTTATCGACACAAATTTTAGCCTCGTTTAGGTTGCTAACAGGCAGTCTGCCTACACCAATGTCAATGCTTTCCTTTTCGATGGCTTTGCCTTCGTTATCGTCCAATAGGGTAAAATAATCGTCCGATGTATAGGAGTTAAGCGAATACAGTGATTCTTTCGACTGATAACTAAGTAATTCGGGTACAGCATGTTTGATACCCCTGTTGTCGTAGTAGGCACATCCGATAAACAACAAGTTGCGGGGCTTTTGACCGCTATTTTCGGCTTTGTCGTACAACATTTTTAGGAATCGACGATAAGCGGTGGCATCGGGCGTTCCTGACGAAAATTCGTTGTAGATGGCTTGGGGGGTAACGGTTTTGACCACCATCCCGTCGTGGTCGCGGTGATGACGTGCAAGGCGTTCTGCTTCTTGCAAGTATTCTTGGGGACTGATAATTACCAAATCCACGTTTTGGTAGCTGTGTAAATCCTGGTTATCTACAGCCGATACAAAAGTAGGTGTGGGGAATGTACCTTGCGTATTTACAGCAATAAAACGGCGTTGTGCGTCGTGTTTCGCTACAAAATAAAGGCTATCTCCTTTTTGTAGGGTAGGAATTTGCTCAGGATGGTTTGCTTGGGTAATCTCCCAAATTTGTACATTGCTGGATGAATTATAAATTCCGTATTGAGCAATGCGGTTGTTGTCGTGTCCCGATGGATAGAAAATAGGCACTTCGCTTTGCTTCTCGGTGCTTAGTTGTTGGTAAGCACTGATGGCAAGGTAGTCTAAATAGGCCTTGTTATTGCCTGTGGGCTGGCAGGTACATTGTACCGTTATTTTTTCGGTTCCTTGGTAGGGGAATGTACGGTAAAAATCGTCCCAGACGCCAGCAATGCGCGTATTGCCGGTGTTATAAATCGAAAAGGTCTCGCTATTTTCGCCAATGCTTACTTGTAGGTGGTTGTAGCCAGGTTCGCATCCTACGTATGCTACATCGACATCCAACTCGTTCGACGCCAAGTTAGGAATGCTAAAACTGAAGCGTTTGCTTTTGGTGGATTTGTTAAATTCTTCGCCATACCATTGTCTGCCCGATTCTAAAAGGTTTACCATTTCTTTTTCGTGGTAGAAATAGTTGTATGACTGACGAATTTTTAGCGTATCGTTGCCACTTTCTTGGGGTTGCAATGAGATGCGTTTAGCGGCTTCGCCCTGGGTGGTTAAGAAATAGTAGCCTAACGTGCTATAAGGGTTTTGTGTGTGCTGGTATTTTTTTAATGTGTTGTTGTAATTTACTTGTATGGACCCTTGAGCGTAGAATAGGATATAGTCGTTTTCGTTAAAAATGCCATCTGCCCCCGTTTCGATGTAAATGGGCACCTGGGGTAAATCGTCTATAAACGAAGAAGATGCAGAAAATACCTCGGGAAGCATAGCGCCACCATACCCAAATACTTTGATGTTTTCTACCTGTTGCAATCCCATGTTTTGCAATTGTTGGTAGGTGAGTTTGTGAACTCCGCTTTGGGTAACCGAAATTTTAACCCAATTACCCGATTGTAGTTGGGAGTGTTCGGCATAGTCAAAGATAGGACTGGCTAAAACTCCTGTCCAAAAGCTACCGATAAAAAGCAGTAAAAGTGTAAGGTATTTCATTTGATTTCAAAATCCAATAAGAGTTTATCCTCTAAATAGGCTTGCAATCGGTCGCCTTGCTTTACAGCGCCTACTCCGCTAGGAGTACCCGTAAATAGCAAGTCGCCAATCTTTAGGGTATAATAGCGGCTTACGTAAGCAATGATGCTATCGGGTTTGAATAGCATGTCGCCTGTGTAGCCCTGTTGTACGGTTTTTCCATTTATATCTAAACGAAAATGTAGGTTATCTATTGTGCCAAAATCGGTTAGTGGA
The DNA here is from genome assembly GCA_937911935.1 of uncultured Bacteroidales bacterium. Classification (GTDB taxonomy): domain Bacteria; phylum Bacteroidota; class Bacteroidia; order Bacteroidales; family Paludibacteraceae; genus Enterocola. The sequence continues at coordinate 5,577 of CALDQH010000008.1, forward strand.
TAAAACTCGCTGATGGCTGCCGAGTTGTCAAAGCCTTTGCACAGGTCCCAGGGCTCGCCTGCTTGGCGGGCTTGTTGTTGCATGTCGCGGGCAGTAAAATCAATGCCCAAACCCACTTCGGTATAATAACGCGAAGCAAATTTTTCGGTAATGCCTTTGCCCAATCGGTCGATGCGAATCACTACTTCTAATTCGTAGTCGATTTGTCCCATAAAATCGGGAATGTAAAAGGGCTTGTTTTGCTTGAGCAATGCCGAATCGGGCTTGCAAAATATAGTGGGCTTGTTAGGTGTTGGACCTGCTAACTCTTGGTTGTGGGCAGGGTAATTCCAACCAATGCAAATGACTTTCATGCTTTTTTCTTGTTTATGATACAAAGATAGTATTTTTTATTGACTATTTATAAAACTCCTAACTCCTAACTCCTAACTTCTAACTTTATTTACTACCTTTGTGTGTAAGAACTTTATGTAATGGATTGGAAAGATATGTTGGGGGCGCTTTATGAGGCGGCTCCCGAAGCAGAAAAACAACAAGTGTCTGCCCAAGAGGCAGCGGTAAAGCCACTCAAACAACAACTTTGTTTGCAGTTTCAACGTCGCAACGGCAAGCCAGCGGTGCTGATTACAGGGTTTGAAGGTACAGACGAACAACTCAAAGAACTGTGCAAACTCATCAAAACGCAGTTGGGAGTGGGAGGTTCTGCCCGTGGTGGCGAAATTCTGATTCAGGGAGATGTGCGCGAAAAATTGCGTGCGTTGTTAAAACAACAAGGTCATCAGGTAAAAGGAAATTAAGAAATGAGTTTAGACGTTTACAAGGCCTCTGCGGGCTCGGGTAAGACTTTTGCGCTGACGCAACATTACCTTAGACTGCTCAAAAATACACATCATAAGCATATATTAGCGGTAACATTTACCAACAAGGCTACCGAAGAGATGAAAGAACGTATGGTAGAAGTGTTGGATAAAATTGCTTCGGGTACGGCTAAACCGCAAGAAAATACGGCTGCATATACAGCTTTGCAAGCTTCCGCAAAATTGGCAGAGGTGCTGCACGATTATTCGCATTTTAATGTTTCGACCATCGATGGTTTTTACCAACAAGTGATGCGCTCGTTTGTGCGTGAGTTGGGTTTGTATGGCGGATATGCGTTGATGTTAGACGACAACGAGGTTATAAACCAAGCCATAGACGATTTAATTTTGTCTTTGGAGTTGCCCGAGTACGCCCATTTGTATGAGTGGTTGCTACAAGGTGCACAAGAAAGTATTAGCAAGGGCGATGATTGGCAGTTTAGGAGTCAATTAACCGATCTTGCCAAGCAACTTTTTAAAGAAGATGTGGCAACTTCGATACAACAATTGCGTAATCTACCCGATGTCATAGCACAAATAAAAGATTACAAACAGCGTCATGCCAATACACTACAAAATATATTAACATCCCTAAACCAGTCAGCCAAACGAATTTTGGATATTTGCCAATTGGCAGGTCTTACTTTGTTTACTGATTCGAAGAAACTCAATCAACTTCGCACAAAAGTAAAACGATATAGTTGGCCCGAATTTAGCCCCACATTTTTTGATATAGAAGATGATTGGCAGAATGCGTTTACCAAAAAGTTTAAAAAAGAAAATCCACAAATAATCCCATTTTTACAACAAAGGGGGTTACCCGAGGCATTGCAAGAATTCTTTACACTACTAAAAGAACAGCAGCAAGCATTCTTTTCGATTCAAGCCGTGTTAGATAAGTTGAATTTGCTACCCTTGCTGTTAGATTTAGATGGGTTTATCCAGCGCTATTTACGCGAAAATAACATGGTGTTGCTCTCGCAAGTAAATGCTTTTTTGCGGGCGGTTATCAACGATTGCGACACGCCGTTTATTTACGAAAAATCGGGAACTTATTTGCATCACTTTATGTTGGATGAGTTTCAGGATACATCGACCATGCAATGGGAAAACTTCAAACCTTTGATAGCCGAAAGCATGGCGAACCAGTACGAAAACCTGATTGTGGGCGATGTGAAACAAAGTATCTACCGTTGGCGTAATTCCGATTGGCGTATTTTAGCTTCGCAATTAGCGCAAACCTTTCGAGTAACCGACAAAACGCTTCAAACCAATTACCGAAGCGACGCCCGTATTGTTGATTTTAATAATGCTTGTTTTACGTATCTGTCTGCATATTTGGCAAAGAAGATGACAGACTCCTTTTCGGATAAGCAGGTAGATGAGTTGTCGGATACGTTAGTAGCGGCTTATCAAGATGTAAAGCAACAATTGCCCGAGGATAAAGCGCAAGACGAGGGGGTAGTGCACATCGAATTGTACCATCAAAAACTCAAATCCGAAGAGTCGGACGAGTTGTTGAGGCAGCGAGTTTTAACGCTTATCGACCAAATAGGTCAAAAGGGGTATGCGTTTTCTGACGTGGCCATTTTGGTTAATACGGGTACAGAGGGTACCAAAGTGGCAACTTGGTTGTTAGAGAAGGGCATTCCCATTATATCGGTCGATTCGTTGTTGCTTTCGCAGTCGGCAGCTGTGCGTTTGTTGGTTGCTGTGATTCGCATGTCGTGTTCGTTGCAAGAAAACGTAGATTCTTTTAAATTAGAGTTGTTGCAACAACTAACCGATGAGCAACGCTCTGCTCTCAAAAAGGCAATGCAACTTCCTTTGTTTGAGGCTGTAGAGCAATACATTACGTTATTGAATTTAAACAGCGACCCGATAAATTCGGTGTATTTGCAGGCTTTTCAGGACACGGTGTCCGATTTTGTGGCACGCAGTTATTCGGATGCTCGCTCGTTTATCCAATGGTGGGATAATACCGGAAAAGATACCAAATTACCCGATAACGACAAACAGAATGCGGTTCAGATTATGACGGTGCACAAATCCAAAGGATTGGCATTCCCGATTGTGATTATGCCCTATTGTTCGACGGCAGTTTATCCCACAGATAGGCACGAAAATTTATTGTGGTGTTCGCCTCAAGGTACCTTGGTAGATGGTTTGCCCGTGGTGCCTGTTGCCTACAATAAGGATTTAGAGAAGACGTGTTTTTCTGCCGATTATTACCAAGAGAAAGGGTTAAAAACCATCGATTATATCAATAAATGGTACGTAGCGTTTACCCGCCCCAAACATGCCCTTTATTTGTTGTCGATAAACCCCTATCATGTGTCCGATAAAGAGATAAGTGGATATACTTTACTAGACGAACTGTGTCGTAATCTTGCAGATTCACTTTCGGTGTCGATGCAAGAGGCAGACGATGTGTCTGTGTTTACGTACGGAACGTTGCCATTACATGAGTCTAAGGGGAACAATAAGGCAGTAACCGAATTGCCATATTATTCTTGTCGATATCAGGACGGAAATTTAAAATTACGTTTGCAGGCAGAGTTTTCGACGCAGCAACGACAAGGTAATATTCTGCACCAAATTTTGCAGTTTATGCAAAATTTGGACGATGCAGACAAGGCCATCGACAAAGTAGAACGTATGGGTATGTTAACGCCTAATCAGAAACCTTGGGCAAAGCAAGAAATTGCTAAAATTATGCAGCATGAGCAAGTACGCACATGGTTTGACGGAACGTATCCAACCATCTGGAACGAACGTACCATTATCGCGCAAAGTAGAGGTGGTAGCCATGGTGCTCTGTATCGTCCCGACCGTTTGTTGGTGAAGGATAAAACCTTGGTGGTTGTCGATTATAAGTTTGGCGAGCCGCGTGCTTCGTATCAAAAACAGATAGCCCAATACATGAACTTATTAAAGCAAATGGGGCGTTGGGATGAAATTACAGGCTATTTGTATTACCACAAAACAGGAACCATCGTACTCGTTCAATCCAAATAAAAAGGTGCCGTTAAACGAGCAAAGGCAGGCGAATACGTATGTCTTTGCTCTGTTTCTATGATTAAATCTTCTTCGATACACCCTGTGTTTTGTCGGATAAAACCCATGACAATTCTTTTGGCAGGTTTGTCGCTGCGTGGGTAGATATGTACCTTGTGGTAGGGGTATAAACCTTGCTGTGTAGCCAACGTACAAAAAGCGTCTGTTTGGTCGTGGGGCAGAATCACCCAAAAACATCCATCGTTATGTAGTAAACGGTCAGCCCCTTGTAATAAATCGGCAAAGGAGAGGCTGTCGGTGTGTCGTGCCAAATTACGAGCCGAATTGGGTGCTTTGAGCGAATCGACAAAATAGGGTGGATTGCTAACAATCAGATTGTATGGTTGTGCGCTGTTGTATGCTTGCAATGCTGTTTTGTGCACGTGTATGTGGCAAAATGGGCTTTGAGCTATGTTTTCTTGTGCTTGTTGGGCAGCTTGCTCATCAATTTCGATGGCATCGACGTGAGCGTCTTTTTGGCGTTGCGCCAACATCAGGGCAATCAATCCCGTACCCGTTCCAATGTCTAATATCCGCGTAGCCTTGCTGACGTCGGCAAGTACACCTAATAATACCCCATCGGTGCCTACTTTCATGGCACATTTATCTTGGTAAACGGTAAATTGCTTGAATCGAAAAAAAGAATTTCGCATCGATGATTATTTGTTGTCTGTTCGTTCTACGCTTTTTTTAGGACGCTTGTAGAATCGTTTTTTACCTCCTTTGCCTCGGTTGGGTTTGCCTTTGCGTATGGGGTTATAGGTAGGACCTTCGCCCAAGGACGCTGGAAGCTGCGCTTTGGGGATTTCTTTTTCGATGAATTTTTCGATAGCCGAAAACTTATGCTGTTCCTTTTCTGCTACAAAGGTAATGGCAATGCCCTCGCCACCTGCACGAGCTGTACGCCCGATGCGGTGTACATAATCTTCTACATCGTGCGGAACATCGTAGTTGATAACCATCTGGATGTCTTCGATGTCAATGCCACGTGCTACAATGTCGGTAGCCACCAATACGTGAATGTGTCCGTTTTTAAATTGACGAATCACTTCTTCTCGTTGATTTTGTTCCAAGTCGGAGTGCATGGCGGCAACCTTAAGATTCATTTTTCTAAACGTGTGGTATATTTCTTTTACCTTTTGTTTGGACGATGAAAATACGATGACACGATGTAGTTGCTTGTTGGAAAAAATCTGCCCTATCAAGGCTAATTTTTGTGCTTCGTAGCAGATGTATGCCGATTGATCGATTTTTTCGGCAGGTTTGGATGTCGAAAGATGAACTTCGGTAGGATTGATCAAAACCTTGCGTGCTAATTCGTGTATTTTGGGAGGCATGGTTGCCGAAAATAGCAAGGTTTGTTTTTGCTTGGGCAAGTAGGAGGCAATGCGCATAATGTCATCGACAAAGCCCATCTCTAACATGCGGTCAGCCTCGTCGAGTACAAAGAATTGTACGTGCGACATGTCGATTTTTCCCATGTTGAGCAAGGCAATTAACCTGCCTGGGGTGGCAATAACCACATCAACACCGCTACGCATGGCTTTTTCTTGTTGGCTAAAGATAGCACCATCGCCACCTCCGTAAACGGCAACCGATGTAACGGGCAAAAAATAGGCAAACGCATCCAGTTGCTGGTCTATTTGGAGTGCCAACTCGCGGGTGGGCACCATGATGAGTGCATTGATTTTATCTTCTGGATGTTCCTTTTTGCACAATACGTTTAGGATGGGCAATAGGTAGGCGGCGGTTTTGCCTGTGCCCGTTTGTGCACAAGCAATCATGTCCTTTTTTTCTAAGATAAGAGGAATGGTTTGGGCTTGAACAGGCGTGGTCTCTTTAAAATTCATCGCCCGAAGACCCTCTAAAAGGGCATCCGTTAAGTTTAGTTCGTCGAATCTCACAAGCTGTTAGAATAGATAACCTACCGAAATAAAGAATCCACCGCTGTGTAGTTGTTCACCTGGGTCTAATGCCATGTTGAATAGTCCAAGGTTGTAACCTGCCATAATACGGGCACCCATGTACTCAGCACCGATGGCCATGTGCAAGGTGGCGTTGAATCGCGAAAGGTCTTCTTCAAAGGCGGTATTGCTATTTTCGGTGATGGTTTGACCTAGAAATTCGAATTCGGTGGTAACGTGGCTGGCTACTCCACAACCCAAGTGAGGACCAACTTCTAATAGCAAAGTGGCATCGTCTTTTAGGGGTAGTTGCCCAACGGCATAAAGGGGCAAATGTACGTAGAATAAACGTGCCGTTTCGATGGCTTTGATTTCTGCTCCTAAAACAAAACTATGGGCGGCAGTTGCAAAACCATTCATCGAAAAGTACAAACCCGATTGTACAGAAAAGTAATCAATAAATTCGTAGGCAATAGCAGGACCAGCAGAAAAACCGCTGATGTTGCGTGTGCCATAGCGTTCACCATTGATTTCCCAAACTGCGCCTGTGTTGTCATAACTTGCTATAAGACCAAATCGCCAATCGGCGTAGGCTGGCAATGATACGCAGCATGTTAGTAGAATAAACGATATAAGTGCGAAAGTTTTTTTCATATTCAAAGTTGTTATTTCGCCACAAATATAGCGAAAATAATGGAGAAAATAGATACATTTGTCCTTTCTATGCAAAATACCATGAAAACATTTCGAGACGAATTGCAGGATAGAATTTTGGTGTTAGACGGTGCCATGGGTACCATGTTGCAACGCCTCACGGGAAAAGAATACGATAAAGTAAAAAAGGTGCATCAGTTGTATATAGAGGCTGGTGCTGACATTATATCAACGCATACCTTTGTGGCAAACGAAGGAGCCGACGAAACCATTGTTGAGCGCAATACAACGTATGGCAGATTGGCACGTCAAGTAGCAGATATGGCTGCTAAAAAAGTGTATGTGGCAGGTTCGATAGGTCCTTCGAACAAAACGCTGACCATGGCAGACGAGGGTGAGTTCGACGCGCTGTACCACCGCTATTGCGTACAAATAAAGGCGTTGAGTCCCTACGTAGATGTACTGCTTTTTGAAACGTTTTTTGATACGCTAAACCTCAAAGCAGCCTTGTTGGCAGCGCAAACCGAAGCTGCCAATGTGCCGGTGATGGTATCGGTGACATTAGAAAAAAGTGGACGTTTGTTGAGTGGTCAAACGTTGGATGCCTTGGTTAAAACCGTAGAACCTTTTAAACCCTTGTCGATCGGATTAAACTGCTCGTTTGGTGCGACCGATATGTTGCCTCATTTGGCTACGCTTTCGTCGCTTACATCGTGTTATGTGAGTGTGCATCCCAATGCAGGCTTGCCCAACGAGTTGGGTCAGTACGACGAAACGCCGCAATCGATGTGCCAAGCCATGCAACCTTACTTTGACAAGCAGTTGGTTAATATCGTGGGTGGTTGTTGTGGTACGACACCCGAGCACATTGCACTGTTTGCAGCAAAGGCAGCACAAACAGCTCCTCGTATTCCCGTACAACCTTCACAAAAAGGCTATTTGACGGGGTTGGAGCCGTTGTGTGTAGATCACCAATTTGTAAACGTAGGCGAACGTACCAATGTGGCAGGCTCTAAAAAGTTTGCTCGATTGATAGCCGAGAAAAAATACGATGAGGCTTTGACTATTGCCAGCAAGCAAGTAGAAGGTGGAGCACAAATTATAGATGTTTGCATGGACGATGCTTTGTTGGATGCCGAGGCAGAAATGGCGCATTTCTTGTTTTTAATGGGCAACGACCCTACCATTGCAAAAGTGCCTGTTATGATCGATTCTTCGCGTTGGGAGGTGCTGCAAAAGGGATTAAAAATGGTGCAAGGCAAAGCCATCGTCAATTCCATATCGCTCAAAGAAGGCGAAGAGGTCTTTTTGCAACGCGCATCGTTTATCAAACAGATGGGTGCCGCTGTGGTGGTCATGGCTTTTGACGAAGAGGGACAGGCTACCACCTACCAAAAGCGTACCCAAGTGTGTCAGCGTGCTTATCACTTGTTGACCGAGAAATTGCATTTCCCACCCCAAGACATCGTTTTCGACCCCAATGTTTTGACCATAGCCACGGGTATGCCCGAACACGATACCTATGCCATTGATTTTATAAATACCATTCGATACATCAAGCAAAATTTGCCGCAAGCCAAGGTAAGCGGTGGTATTAGTAACCTTTCGTTTGCCTTTAGAGGCAATAACGTGGTGCGTGAAGCGATGCACTCGGTCTTTTTGTACCATGCTATTCAGGCAGGCTTGGATATGGCCATTGTCAATCCCGCTCAATTGCAAATTTACAGCCAGATAGAACCTACTTTGTTGGCCAAGGTAGAGGCTGTTATTTTAAATAGCCATCCCGATGCTACCGACGAGTTGATTGCTTATGCCCGTACGCTTCAGCCAACAGAAACAGCGGTGAAAGAAGAAAAACAAGACCTTTGGCGTGCCGATACGCTCGAAAATAGATTGATACATGCCTTGATGCATGGCATTACGGAGTACATCGAAAGGGATGTAAACGAGGCGTTGCAGCAATTTGAGCCCATTTATTTGATCGAGAACATACTGATGAAAGGCATGACCCAAGTGGGTGAATTGTTTGGCGAAGGGAAAATGTTCTTGCCGCAGGTAGTCAAAACTGCGCAAGTGATGAAAAAAGCGGTAGGCTTTATCGAACCTTTGTTGCAACAAGCTTCCAAGCATGTTTCTACTCGTCCTAAGGTGTTATTGGCAACGGTAAAAGGCGATGTGCACGATATTGGTAAAAACATTGTGGGCGTAGTGCTATCTTGCAATGGATATGATGTGATTGATTTAGGGGTGATGGTGCCTTGCGAAAAGATCGTTGAGGTTGCCATCGAGCAACAGGTATGTGCCGTTTGTTTGAGCGGACTGATTACGCCGTCGTTAACAGAGATGGCAGAGGTGGCTATCGCTTTGCAACGACAAAGCTGTCAAATTCCCTTGATTGTAGGTGGTGCAACCACGTCGTTGGCGCATACGGCACTCAAATTAGATCCCTTGTATGCCGCTCCTGTTTTGCATTCTAAAGATGCTTCGCACAATGTTGCTTTGGTAAACGAGTTGTTGGCAGACAAAGAGGCGGGCAGTAGAAAAAAACAGGAATATGCGCAAATTCGTGCAGCCTACCAACAAAAGCAAATGCCCGAAACACACAAGTCGGTGCATATCGATTGGGATAACGAACCTATTTTTGTGCCAACTACCTTGGGTGCATGGCGTGCGGACGATGCTTTGCCTTTAAAAGAAGTAGTTTCGTATGTCAACTGGAAAGCCTATGCCCAGGCTTGGAAAATGAAAGTGGAGGATGCTTCCGAATTGTTTTCGGAGGCTCAAAAATACCTATTCGACAACCCAGAACGATGGGCGATAAGAGCAAGAGTAGGCATTTTTCCTGCCCTTTCTACAGGCGATGCTATTCAAATAGGTGATGTGGAATTTCCCATGGAACGACGCGATTGTTCGTTAGCCGATTTTGTTTCGCCACAGGGTGATTACGTAGGGGCTTTTGCCGTTACGGTAGATGTTATGGATTGGATAGCACAACTAAACGAGCAAAACGAGACTTATGCTGCCATGGTGGTGCAATTGTTGGCAGATAGATTGGTAGAAGCCTGCTCGGAATACCTTTTCGAAACCATGAAAAACCAGTGGTGGGGTTTTGACGCAGGTATTCGTCCCGCAGTAGGGTATGCTTGTTTGCCCAATCATCAACTAAAACAACCTTTGTTTGATTTATTAGAAGCATCCGATTTAGGTATTACCCTTACCGAAAATGGAGCCATGTTACCGCAAGCATCGGTATGTGGCATATACATCGCAAATAAACACGCTAAATACTTTTAACCATGATCAATATTGCAGAAAAATTACGTACGGCCGAGCAGCCTTTGTTTACTTTTGAGGTGTTGCCACCTTTAAAAGGAAAAGGGATTGAGGCTATTTATGCTGCCATCGACCCTTTGTTAGCATATAATCCGTCGTACATCAATATTACTTATCATGCGGCAGATGTACAATACAAAACCAAAGAGGACGGGAGCATCGAAAAACGCGTGGTACGCAAACGACCAGGAACCGTGGCAACAGCAGCTGCTATTCATTATAAATACGGTATAGAGGTTGTTCCTCATCTTATTTGTAGTGGATTGAATCAAGAGGAAATAGAAAACATCCTCATTGACCTGCATTTTTTGGATATTCACAACTTGTTTGTGTTGCGTGGCGATGCACAAAAAGGTTCGCGTGTGTTTATTCCCAAAGAGGGCGGGCACGCACATACTACCGATTTGATGCAACAAATTAACAACATGAACAAGGGACTTTATTTGGACGAGGCACTAAAAACGCCTATTCCGACCCAATTCTCGATGGGAGTAGCTTGTTATCCCGAAAAACACATCGAAGCTCCCAATATGGCAACGGATATCGCTTTTTTGAAGCAAAAAGTAGCTTTAGGAGCCGAATATGCTGTTACGCAATTGTTCTTTGATAACCAAAAATACATCGATTTTGTAAAGGCGTGTCGTGCGGAGGGTATCAACATCCCCATTGTTCCAGGACTAAAACCCATATCGGGCTTAAACGACCTCAATCTTTTGCCTCAAACCTTTAACATTGATATTCCAGACGAGTTGGTGCGCGAAGTTAAGAAATGCACCACCAACGAGGCGGCTCGTCAAGTGGGGGTAGAGTGGACCATCGAACAGTGCAAACAACTCAAATCTTTTGGTATTCCATCGTTGCACTTCTATACCTTGGGCAAATCAGACAATATTGCCCAGATTTGCAAGGCAGTTTTCTAACCGATTTTGTGCAAAGAATATGACCGACTAAACTACTTTAGTCGGTCTTTTTTTTGTGTTGTAACGGCATTGTAATAGGCAAATGTTAATAACATCGTTTGCATTGTTAAGGAAAAATCGGCAGTGTTAAAATTATATTACGTTAAGTACTGTTTACCTATTTAAATAGTCTCGAAGACGATAGAGGCGTACATTTGCCATGTGTTTGCAAACCACAAGTGATTTAAATTATTAAATGTAAACTAAAATGTTGTAACCATGAGAGCAAGAATGAATAAAGGTTACTTTTGGGTAATGCTCGTAGCGAGCCTACTATGTTTTTCGTCGTGTAGCGATCGTGAACCACAAAACCAGGCTGAGGTAAACGAAAGAAGTGTCCCCGAATTAAACACATCGTTTGATGTCGTAAAAACTTCGTACGAAGGGCAAGTCGCAGTCTTAGGCGCTGAAGCCGAAGAATTGATGCCTTATTTCCAAAAACGTATGTCTAATACAACATCGTCAATAACGCCTCAAACTGATGTAGTATTGTTCAACGAATCGATGGTTCAAGTAGTATTAAACGATACTACTTTATGGGAATCTTTGCAAAAACATTGGGAGCAAAATAAAGCAGTGGCAGTATTGAGTCCTTCTGTTAATGCCATTAAATTATTTGCAAAATTATATGGCAATGAAATTACAGAGGAACAAATACAAGCGCAAAAAGAATCCATAGAAGGTTTGTCTATATATGCAGCAAAAGCAGACTTTAATCAACTTTCTTATTTGCGTCCCGAAACAGTGGATGATTGCGTCTATCAGGTGATGGATACCATTACCCGTGAATTAAAGGATGTGGCAGTTAATGTGACAGAACCTATAGTTGTAACCGAAGCCATGAAAGGGAATGTAGCAGAATCAGTGGCACTATGGCTAAATGAAACGAATCAGTCATCGTTGTTAAGATCTGCAAGTGAAGGATCGTTTACTTATTCTGAATTTACCCATAAGGTTACTTACGATGTTACAGTTGATCGTGCCTGGTTTTTTGATGGTAAAAGTTTTGGTTCTGCCCCCGAAAATACCAACCTACACAGTGTGATTGAACTAAAAGTTTATGCGGGTTACGATAAGGCAAACAATAGGGACGTATATGATGTACGTGTCAATGAATTAATTGACGGTGGTGGAAGCTATATTAAAGATAGGGTAACACGTACCAATATGTTGTATAAATACAAGTATTCTGGAGGTAATAATTATGGTCCAATTATGGCTCTTGATTTGCAAACGGATGGAGTTTCGTTGACCAGCCCTGCCCCATGCTCAAGTAGTACAGGAACTTATTCGACAACATATACGCCTGCATCTATTACCGTTGGCGGAACATTAACCGGAGGTGCTTCACCCAGTGGACCAACTGTAAATGGAGGCTTTAATTTCTCTTATACACCTCCTAAAACAACTATTACAGTAGCGCATGCTGAGATGCCAGTAGATTGTCATGATAACTTAACATGGGTGGAATGGGCGTATGGTCAAAAGGATTATATGGATTTTCCTGATATTTATCACGCAGAATGGGGATTTAATGCAAGCTATTCCGATCCATTCTATTGTACCCGCAGTAATTGCAAAACCGAGCAAGCTGTAACATTTTACGTGAATAATTCACGTTCTTTGGGCGAAAGAAATATCCCATTAAAGGTTAGCGCGACTTTTCAAATTTATCACGAAATGGCATCGCCTTGGGAACATTGGAAAGGTTTGTCAAAACGTTCTCGTACTTTTTACGTAAATATGCCTAAGGTTTCTCGTTATTTTGATCGTTATACTCCTTATTGTTATGCATCAAGCGATTTTGCAGATGCGCAATCGTGGAATAACTTAGAAACCATGCTTAAAGGCAATGTTAATTACAAGCAATTCTATAATGATAATCTAGAATTGGGCGCAACAGTTGCTAATAAATTAGATTTAGCTGCCGAGGATATGTGGAAGAAAACAGTTGAATCGTTGGTAGAACAATACAATGGTCGCAATACGGTACACGAATACGTTATTGGTTTGGCAAATACAGCAGGTAAACACATTAAGTCTGGTTTGCATATCAAAAATGGTAAATGGGAATATGTTCAAGATATCAGCCAAATTTTGGTAGAACAAGAATAACAATAAAAAATCTCAATGTAAAAGAGAAAGGGACTGACCGTGAGGTTAGCCCCTTTTTTGATGTGTGTATGTTTCTTTTTATAAGCGTTTTAATAAATCCTTGGCTAGTTGGTCCAAATGTGGATCTCTTGCACCCATAATCAAAAAGGTGGTGTTTTCCTGCGCCAATGTAATCATTTCGGTAAGAGCACCTTGTTTGTTACCAACGTAGTGCGCTTGTTTGCCTTCGCGAATAATAGCCGTGCTGACAATGGTGGGAGAAATGTTTCTATCTACCGTTCCACCTGCATAATACACATCGCCTATTAAGAAATAATCGTTGGGACGTAGAACTTTGGCTACTTCTTGCGATAGCTCGGCATGCATAAATCGAAGTGGACCAAAACCATGAGGTTGAAAATAGGCAATGACCCTTGGGCTAATCAATTGGCAGGCTGCAATGGCAGCAGCTACTTCCGAGGGGTTGTGTGCAAAGTCGTCAATAACGTATTGTTTAGCATTCTCTTTTTCGCCCACAAGTTGTGTTCGGCGGTAAATGCCTTTAAACGAAGATAATGCTTTGATGATGTCTTCTTTTTTTACTCCCACTTGCTTGCAAACTGCAAAGGCAGCCAAAGCATTTTCCATGTTATGTTCTCCCAAAACAGGAATTTTGCAAGAGGAACCATTGATTTTAAACGAAATGCCAAATCCACTTTGTTTAAACGAGCTGCCTTTTACGCCTACCTTGGCTCCTTTGGCAGAAAAGTCATAATCTTTTAAAAGCGATAAACTGGCAGCTAATTCGTTGTCGGCATTTACGATAAAGACCCCATTGGTGTTTTCTTTAAAGGTCGAGAATAATTCTAATAATTCGTCGGCTTCTTTGTGGTCTCGTTCAACGTTGAGTACGACCGAGATTTCGGGATGATAACCCACAATCGAACCGTCCGACTCGTCGGCTTCTATTACCAACCATTCTCCTTGACCTTTGTATGCATTGCCAGGTAATCCTTGTTCTTGCAGTTCGGTAAGCCCAGCGCCTGTAATAAGCGAGGGTTGCAAACCAGCGTGGTTAAGAATGTGGAATATCATGGCGGTTGTGGTCGATTTGCCCGATGTGCCGCCTATAGCAATGGTTTTGGTTTGGTCAGATATAGCAGCTAAAACAGCCGATCGCTTGGCAATGGGAATGCCCAATTGCAATGCTTTTTGGTATTCAACGTTGCTTTCTTCGATGGCAGTCGATACAACTACCAAATCGATGCTTTCGTCGATGCCACTGCCATCTTGTACGGCACAGGTAATGCCCATGTCTTCGAATTGCTGTTGCAAAGTCGATTTGCTACCGCTGGCAAACAATCGATCAGAACCACTTACGGTTTTTCCGCACCCACACAAGTATTGGGCTATGGCGCTCATGCCTGTTCCTGCAATACCCACAAAAAATAGCGATTGATAAGCTTGTAAATCCATTCTATGTTAGTGCAATATTTTGTATATAAGTTCTTTGAGTAGTTTTTTTTCGTCGTTATCGGCTGTGCCAATTCCTTTGGATTTTCCGTCGTATTCACGTAAATACCCTACAATGAGATACGTTTTCATTTTCGAAAATCTTTTGGCACCATTTTCGTAATTTCGTACTGCCCAAGGTTGGATGCGCAACAGTCCTGCAGCTTGGCTCTTGTCTGGCAAATAGTGATACACCATTAGGTTGGCAAAATACGTAAACAACGTGGCAATGATGCGTTGAATAGGCTCGTTTGTGTTGAGAATGATTTGATTGGCTTTGAGTATGTTTCCTGCAATGAGTGCATCTTGCAATTCGAATGTGCTGTATTTTTTACTCATGCCAGTGGTTTGTTCCAAAAGTTGGCAACTAATGGTGCGATCGTTGGTAAGTAAAATAGAGAATTTTTGAATAATGCTCTCAATCAAGCTCAAATCGGTGCCTGCCAATTCCAATAACAGGCGAGTAGCGTCGGGTTGAATACTCAATTTATGCGATTTGAGTTGTTGGTGGATAAAATCCTCTACCTGATTTTCGTATAGTTTTTTCGACTCAAAAACAACCCCCATTTGGGTCGCCACTTGCAACCATTTTTTGCGTTTATCGATGGTCCCGTATTTGTAGGCAATAATCAGAATGGTTTTGGGTTGAGGTTTTTGCAGGTAAAACTGCAATTTGTCAAAAACATCTTTTTTATCGACAGTTTGTGCTTCCTTTAAAATTACTACCTGATAATCCGATAGCATGGGGTAGCGTTGGGCATCGTTGATAATCGCTCCAATAATGTCGCCGTTTTTGTTGGTTTTAATATCGTTCCCATACCTAACGCTTAGGTTCATGGTCTTTTCATCTTCGGTTAGGATGTTTGACTCAAGTGCTTCTACTATTTTGTTGATATAATAAGGCTCTTCGCCCATCAATACATAGATAGGCGCAAATTGTCTTAGCTCAATTTGCTTGAGTATGGACGCGTATGTTAACCCTTTTTGTTCCAAAAATAGCGTGTTTTTAGTGGGGAATGATTACCTTTGTAAAGGTAGTATTTATTTTGGAATTACGTATAGAAAATATCGGCGGAAAAGAACAGGTTTTTGACGTGTTTCGTCAAAAATGGGTAGCACTTACACCCGAAGAAGGTGTGCGTCAGCAGTTTTGCCATTTTTTAGTCGATGTAAAAAAATATCCACAAATATCCATAGCCAACGAATGTACGTTGCAGATAAACGGGCAAAGGCAACGTTGCGATACCATCGTTTATTCAAAAGGCCATCCTGTTATGTTGGTAGAATACAAAGCATCCGCTGTAAAAATTACACAAGATCTTATCAATCAGGCTCTTCGATACAACACCAAATTGCATGTTCCTTATTTGGTTGTAACCAACGGGGTGGATACCTACTGCTTTCAAATCAATTACCAGACCCTCAAAGCCACACCATTAACGGATATTCCTGAATATAATTTGTTTTGATACGGTGAGTCTTGATTGGACAAATATTAACAAGAATTTTCAGTTAATCTATTGTCGATTAAAACAATTCTCGTATATTTGCCTCACAATTATCCCCCTTGGTTGGGAAATACCAAGGCCCGCCCTCTATATGAGGGCTTATTTTTTATCCCATTTATAATTCTTATGAAGGAAAACAAACAAAAAGTAATAGCCTATATTGATGGCTTTAATTTCTACTACGGATTAAGACAATATCCATGGAAGAAGTACTACTGGTTAGATGTTGTCAAATTAGTTGATTCTTTTTTACGTCCCAATCAAGAGCTTGTTGCCGTTAAGTATTTCTCTGCTAGACCAACAGATGTTGATAAACGTAAAAGACAAGACGCATTTTTTCAAGCAAATAAAGAAAATCCTAAGTTTAAACTTATTTTAGGAAAATATCTGAAAAAAGAAATCGTATGTTTTAAATGTCACAATATTATTCAGACATACGAAGAAAAAGAATCAGATGTGCGTTTTGCGACGCAGATTGTTGCTGATGCGTTTATGCATAATTGCGATGCGGCTATTATTATTTCAGCAGATAGTGATATGATTCCTTCAATAGAGTTAGCGAAGGAAGCAAAAATAAGAGTCTATATCTATTTTCCTCCTAATCAATTCTCTAGTAATTTAGCTACAATGGGTAGTGGTTTGCCATTACAAATGAGAAGATATGAAAAGAAATTCAAAAACTCATTGTTCCCCGATAAAATTACATTATCAAATGGTTTTGAGTTGTCTATTCCTACAAAATGGAAAAAACTACAACAAAATAGTAAAAAGCAGTAATATAAATCAACCAACAAAAAAACTCCGAGATTTTTCAAACCTCGGAGTTTTTTGTATTTCGCCTCACCGCATAACCAAATAACCGAATAACCGAATATTTGGAGCGAAGCGACTTAATGATTATCCTTTAATAGCAGCTACGCCAGGAAGTACTTTACCTTCGATAGCTTCCAACAAAGCACCACCACCAGTAGAGATGTAAGATACTTGGTCTGCCATGCCAAATTTGTTGATGCAAGCAACAGAGTCGCCACCACCAATCAAAGAGAAGGCACCGTCAGCGGTTGCTTTAGCGATAGCTTCGGCAATAGCACGCGAACCAGCAGTAAAGTTATCAAATTCGAATACGCCAGCAGGACCGTTCCACAAAATGGTTTTAGCACCTTCGATAGCAGCAGCAAATGCTTTTTGAGTGTCAGGACCAGCGTCCAAACCTTCCCAACCTTCTGGGATAGCGTTAGCAGGAACAACTTGGGTGTTAGCATCGTTGCTGAAGTCGTCAGCTGCAACACAGTCAGTACCCAATACCAAGTTTACACCTTTAGCTTTAGCTTGTTCGATGATGTCCAAAGCAAGTTGCAATTTGTCGTCTTCGCAGATTGATTTGCCAATTTGACCACCTTGAGCTTTTGCGAAAGTATAAGTCATACCACCGCAAAGGATTAGGTTATCAACTTTGTCCATCAAGTTTTCGATGATACCGATTTTGGTTGATACTTTCGAACCACCCATGATAGCGGTGAAAGGACGTTTGATGTTGCTCAAAATGTTGTCAACAGCTTGTACTTCTTTTTCCATCAAGTAGCCCAACATTTTGTTGTCAGCATCGAAGTAGTCAGCGATAACAGCGGTAGAAGCGTGTTTACGGTGAGCAGTACCAAATGCGTCGTTAACGTAGCAGTCTGCGTAAGAAGCCAAGGTTTTAGCAAATTCTTTTTGAGATGCTTTCATGGCTTTTTTAGCTTCTTCGTAAGCAGGATCTTCTTTGTCGATACCTACAGGTTTGCCTTCTTCTTCGCCGTAGAAACGCAAGTTTTCAAGCAACAAAGCTTCGCCTGGTTGCAAGGCAGCAGCAGCGTCAGCCGCTTTAGCGCAGTCGTCAGCAAAGTTTACTTTTACGCCCAATTTTTCAGCTACAGCGTCAACAATTTGGCTCAAAGAATATTTAGCGTTCACTTTGCCTTTTGGTTTGCCCATGTGCGACATGATGATTACGCTACCACCGTCAGCCAAGATTTTTTTCAAAGTAGGAAGCGCGCCACGAATACGGGTGTCGTCGGTAATTTTACCATTTTCATCCAAAGGTACGTTAAAGTCAACGCGAACAATTGCCTTTTTGCCGGCAAAATTGAAATTGTCAATAGTTTGCATAATGTTTATTATTTAGTGTTTTAATGTTTATTCGTTAGTGGGAGTTTCTTTGTGGAATAGCCATTAGGATTACCCAGAAATCTCCTCGTTGTGCAATCCCTACATACGTCATTTTTCTGTTTAGTAAGTTTTTGCAAGATTGAGGATTATTTAGCCAATGGTCCAAAACCATATCAAAATTGCCTTTAAAATAGGCGATGTTTTCGACGCATGCCTTGGCGTGGTAATCGTTAGCAAGAAGTCTGTCTTCGGTTGTGCTGGCGTCTATGCCTACGTGGCTTAGGTAAATGTGTTGGTTTTTACCTTTGTTGGCAGCGGATAATTGTGCCGCATAAAGTTTGGCGATGTCTGCCAAATCTTGATCCCATAGTAAGTCGGATGCGGGGCGCATTATCTCATTGCCACAATTGCAACCCTCGTTGCGCAACTCGTTTAGGGATTTTAGGGCTTTCTCGTGGTCAAATTGTGCAAAAGCAGCCACCCCTAAGAGTAATGCAATCAGTATAGTATAAATACGTTTCATGTAATCTTGTCAATAAGAGTAGCAAAGATACATATTTTTTTTTATATATAATAGGTGATATAAAAAAAGAGGGCGACAAATATAGTTCGCCCTCTCAATAAGATTGTTTTATTAAGAAATTACCAGCTATAACTCAAACCTTGGGTAAAGCAGTAAGTAAGGTGGGTCGAATAGGCTGGAACTTGTCCACCGTCCCACAAAAATTCAAAGCGAGTAACGGCAGAAAGTTTTTTCCAAATGCGGATATTAAGGCCAATTTTGGCGGTAATAAGCGGAAGAGCCTTTGGATTCATACAGCCTTCAAAGTCGTATTTTTGATGTCTTGCCGCTTCGTCTGTCATAATCACTTCTTCGGGGATAAGTTTTTTGTCTAATCTGTATTTGTCGATTTTAGCAAGTAGAGCATCCATGCTGGGATCTTCGTTAAATTGAGGCCATAGGGGTTGTGCAATCATGGCATGTATATTCAAGGCAATACGGTCCCATTCTCCCCCAAAGTGTACAGAAGCCATCAAACGTGCGTCCCATTGCATTCGATAGCCAGCAGGGTCTGCACCAACGTATGTTTTTACTTTCTGTACGTCTTCGTCGTTGCCCAATATGGTAGGCAAGTAGTTGTTGTAAAGGTCTAAGTTGGTGGGTTGTTTGATGACACGCCAATATTGCATACCCGCCATTAAACCAACACTGGGTTCTACAAACATGTTAGGATGCTCGCGCAAAGGTTGCCAAGTAATGCTGGTACCAAGCATGGCGCGGTCGTGCAAATCGCGGCAATAGTCGTATTGGTAGGTTGCAAAAACAGAAAAGAATTGTTTGGTTTTTTCGCGTTTGTCTTTATCGATGTTAAACTGGAAGAAATCGCCGCCCAAGTAAAAGAAACCTTTATTACCATTGTCGTAAATATCGGTAGTATTGTATGCCACGTTACCAGCAAATCGTAGTTTGTGCTTGGTAAAAGCATAGATTAACTCGACGTTGGCATCTAATTCTACCTTAAAATTGTCGGTTTGTTCCACTTTTAAGAGTGCTTCGGCAGTACCATGTAGCTTGTTTACTTTTACCGAGTCCAACAAGGTCTTAGTGGCAAGGTAACTTTGTGCAGTTGCTGTGCCAATGGATAGAACGCTTCCTATAAGCCAAATGGCGAAGATTTTTTTTACATTCATGTTAAAAAGTACAAAAGATTTTTTTATATTTGCAGGATATACCTTAGCAAGTTTAGGTTTTGGTTTAGGACTGCAAAAGTACTAAAAAATATACCTTTTCAAACTGTTAAAATGCTAATTAGCATTAAAAAAAACAAAAACCTTTCAAATACCTAATAACCTGAAACTCAAATGTAATATGAAGAAATTTCTACTCCTTTGTATGGCACTTTGCCTGCAATGGTTTGCAGTAGCTCCAGCGCAAGCCGCCGACCCCGAAAAGAGAATTGTACTGCAAGCTTTTTGGTGGGATTATTGGAACAGCAACTTCCCCGATTCTTATGCAAATTATTTAACCGAACTCGCTCCTCGTTTGCGCGATGCGGGTATCAATGCCGTTTGGGTGCCACCATTTGTTAAAAATACAGGTACCAACTCGGTTGGATATTCTCCATTCGACTTTTACGATTTAGGCGATAAATACCAAAAAGGCAGTGTAACCACTCGTTTTGGAACCAAAGACGATGTGCTTCGTATGATTGCCATAATGCACGCCAATGGTATTGAAGTAATTGCTGATGCTGTGCTTAACCATACCGTAGGTGCTGGTGGCGAAAACGGAGGCGCTGGTGGTGAAGACCCCAATGCATGGGATGACAAATGGAAAAACTTCCGTTACGTTTGCTACGAGACTCCTTTTAAAGATGGAGGTCAAGAAGATTATTGGAACCGTAAAGGTCGTTGGCCCAAAAATTGGCAAAACTTCCATGCCAATGAAGCGCACATGAAAAATGATGATGAGTGGACAGCAGGACACTGGGGCCCAGATAACTGCTTCTATGAAGGTGCATACGGACAAAGTTCTAATGTAAAGGGCTATAACCCAGTGCAAAGCAAAAACTACATGCGCGACCAAGCTCGTGAATGGATCATGTGGTTCAAAAAACAAACCGCCGTTGATGGGTTCCGTTGGGATGCCGTAAAACACTTCCCCGATTGGGCACAACAAGACTTTTTGTACAACGTAAAATACGGCATGTCCGATTGGTGTAATGGTGGTCAGTCTATGTTTAGTGTAGGCGAATTTATTGGTAGCAAAAACGAAATTGACAACTATTGTATGGCAGTGCAACGTGCCAACGGTGGTAGTGAATTTGCTATGGGAGCATACGATGTGCCCCTTCGCGGTGCTATCAAAAATGGCGTTATAGATGGTGGCGGTTATGGTAATTTAGGAGCTGTTGTGGGCGAACAAATTGGCATGCGTTACAACGATTACGGCGACGGTCAACGCGTGCATCGCTCGCTTAACTACATCAATAGCCACGACACGTTCCGTCCTAAAGTTGATGAACAAGGCAATTATAAAGATTGGGATGGCGGACAAGAAATGGGTGGTCATGCCGATCCTTTTAACCAACGCATGGGTATGGCGTACGCTACCATTATGGCAATGGACGGTAACGTAAGCGTCTTTATGGAAGACCTGTTTAACCTAAGCAATAGCAACCGTTACAACCACATGCCAGCTGACGAAAAATCGCTTCCGATGCGCAATTACTTGAAGAACCTAATCTGGTGTCACCAAAATTTAGCGTTTAAATATGGCGATTACAAGGTACGTTGGCAAGACGAGGATTTATTGGTGATAGAACGTGCCGGAAAAGCCATTATTGCTGTTACCGACGATGGCGCCAATGCAAAAGACGTTTGGATTGATACCGATTTTAGAAACGTTCAGTTAAAGGATTATTCAGGTGGTACATCGGGCGAACGTACTGCATGGGGCGATGGTCGTTTTAATGTGCGTGTAACCCCTGCCGATGGCAAAGGAGGTTTGGGATATGCCGTTTGGGCACCTATCTACGAATCTAACTACAAACCCTATCGCAACAAAGTAACCACCCAAGAATGGGAAATGGCAGACGACTTGGGCGATAGCCACTGTAACTCATTGGGTCAGGGCGGTGCGCTTCCTGCAAAATCGTGCGAGCAACGTTTGGTTGGAAAAATTTACGTAGAAAAAGGCAAAAAAATTAGCTATAACGTATATCAAGAAAAAACAGGAAACGATGTAACCTTTGCTCTTTACGATTTAGATGGCAATCAATTGCACAAGAAAAACAGCACCAAAACCGTTACAGGTAGTTATACACCCACCAAAACAGGTTGGGTTGCTATGAAAGTTTGGAATACGGTTAATACCAATGCAGGACAAAAATGCTGGGTAAATGTAGCTTATCAAGCACCAGCAACCGTAACAGGAACCATGAGCGACCGTGCCGATACACGTGCCAGCATCTGGACTGGTAATGCGGGTACCTCTACCTGGACCGATTGTGGTAACTGGGAACAAGGCAAAGTGCCCAATGCATCATCGATAGTTGTTATTCCCGATAACGGCGATGTTAAACCTGTGGTAACAGGCGATGTGACCATTGCTAAACTGATTATTGAAAAAGGTAAAGGAAACGCTGAGGCGCCAGATGTAAAAGTAAATGGCAAATTAACCGTAACCTCGTCCGAATGTAAAAACGGAACCGCTTTTGTCTGCGGTAAAGGCAAAATCAAATTGGGCTCACAAACAGGCGAATTTGATACTTGTCCACCCGTTGTAACCGATGTATATCAAGAATATTATGCAGATTTGTCAATATTCCCCAATCCAGCTACATCTGTATTGTACATTCAATCGGGCGAATTGCCTGTAGGCGATGCCTATATTTACAACATCAGTGGCAAGTTGTGTAAGACCGTAACACTACAAGGCAAAGAAATAACCGAAGTAGAAGTGGCAGATTTGCCTGCAGGTGTGTATATCTTACGCCTCGAATCACAAACCCTCCGTTTTATTAAGAAGTAAGTTAAGATAGGAACTAGAGATACGTACTAACGGACAGTCAAAAGGCGACATTGGCTCCCGAAAAGGGAAGGGGCCCACGAAGTGGGAAGGATCGCCGGTGACTGTCCGTTAGTATTATCTTCTGTTTATATGGTTCAAATTACCGAACAATATTAAAAAAATCGATTAACCGATTATTCGGGCTTCGCCCTCATGATTTTGCTCACGCTCGGCATAACAAATAAATTTGTTCAGCTCTCGCTTACTCGCAAAATTCACCGATTCACCATAAAAAAAAGAGCCATAATGGCTCTTTTTTTTATTAATATTGCTCTTTCTCGTTGGGGAAATCGCCGCTTTTAACGTCCGCCACGTAATTGCCAACCGCTTCGGTTATTACGCTGAAAACATCCGCATAGCGACGCAAGAATCGGGGAGAGAAACCTTGTGTAATGCCCAACATATCGTGCATTACCAATACTTGTCCGTCAACACCACCGCCAGCACCAATGCCGATGATAGGAATTTGTACGCTTTCTGCTACCTTTTGTGCCAACGAAGCAGGAATTTTTTCCAAAACAATGGCAAAACAGCCCGCTTCTTCTAATAATTTAGCATCGGCAATTAGTTTTTGTGCTTCGCTTTCTTCTTTGGCGCGTACAGCATAAGTTCCGTATTTGTTAATGGATTGAGGCATCAATCCCAAGTGTCCCATAACAGGAATGCCCGCCGAAAGAATACGTTGTACCGATTCAATGATCTCTTCGCCACCTTCCATTTTAATACAGTCAGCACCTGTTTCTTTCATAATACGGATGGCAGACGACAAAGCTTCTAACGAGTTGCCTTGGTAAGTACCAAAAGGCATGTCGCATACCACCAAAGCACGTTTCACCGCTTTAGCAACGCTTTTCGCCATAAAAATCATTTCGTCCAAGGTAATGGGTAGGGTGGTCGTATTACCGCACATCACATTCGATGCTGAGTCGCCCACCAACAAAACATCCACACCTGCTTGGTCTAAAATGGTAGCCATAGAAAAATCGTATGCAGTTAGCATACTGATTTTTTCGCCTCTTTGTTTCATTTCCGATAAGCGATGGGTAGTTACCTTACGCATATCGTCACTTTTATGTACAGACATTTCTTTATAGTTTAAGTTTCAGGCTGCAAAGGTAATAAAGAAAATGAGAATTGAGAAATGAGAAAGGAGAAATGAGAAATGAGGATTAAAAATCTTTCTCCTTTCTCCTTTATCAACTATCAATTAGACAAGTAGTACGTTATCGACGAAACCACTCTTACGCGTTTGATGTGTGGGGTGTTGCTATCGCGGTTTTCGATGCTAAACGAACCCTGGCTGGCACGTTTGATTTTACCCAATTCGCTGTCAGAGTCTTTGGCAAATTTTTCGGCAGTTTCGCGTGCATTCTTGGTGGCTTCCTCTACCATCGATGGCTTGAGCTCGTTCAATCCCTCAAACTTAAATTCGGTAGGATTCTCCCAATTTTCTGATGCGTTTATAACAATGCCATCTTTGATAAGTTCGGCTTGTTCTTTCATAAGGGCGATTACTTTATCGACATCGCCAGTACAAACAGTAATGACACTTTTGCACACGTAACGGTACATGCGGTCGTTGCCGTATTCGTTGGCAAACTTATCCGAGATATTGGGTGCAGACACCGAAATTTCGCTTTCTTCGATACCCCCTTTTTTTAGAAAGTCCAACACTTTTTTGTTTTTGGCATCCACTTGGGTGTACACACTGTTCAAATCGTCGCCCATTACTTTATACACGATGGGCCAAATTACTTTGTCGGCTTTCACTTCTTTTTCGCACAATCCTTTTACGTCAACCGTACGGGTGTACGACATGTATTTGTTTACAGCTACAGGAATCATGATTCCCATCACGATCAGACCTATCATTACGCTAAGCCCTGCATAAAATTTACCTTTATCCATAATCATTTAGTTTTAACTACTTTGTTAGGGCAAATGTAGTATAAAATTTAACGGCAATGCCTAAAGCATGAGTTTTTTAGGTTTTATTTCACTTTGTTTTTTCTCTTTTACACAAAACATTTGGAAAACAAGGGTGCATCACTTATTTTTGTAATAAAATAGAAAACCATGAATACCCAAAACGATACAAGTTGTTTGGAATACGATGACGACGCAGCCATTGTGTTCATTATGAAAAGATTACCAGAGGAATTGAAATCGATTATTGACGAAGACGATGTTCAATACCTTTTGGATGTAATGTACGAATATTACGAAAGCAATAACCTTTTGGACGAGGAAACCGACGAAACCGTCGAAATTGCCGAAGAAGATTTGTTACAATACATTTTGGTAACTGCTAAAAAGGACGGCATGGATGCCGCTAAATTTACAGCCGAAACCGTTCAAACCTTATTGGATATCGAATACGAATATTCCAAATCGTTGGGCGTGTATTAAGCCGTTGTTTCTGCATGAAACAAGTCAGCGTAATCTTACTAAACTACAATGGGCAGAAACATTTAAAAAAGTTTTTGCCCTCGGTGGTACAATACACCCCCGAATATTTAGCCGATGTGATCGTGGCAGATAATGCTTCGAGCGATGATTCCTTGTCGTGGCTCCAGGCTAATTATCCCCAAGTTAAAACCATGAAGTTCGAAAAAAATTATGGTTTTGCAGACGGATATAACATTGCCATTGGTCGTGTCAAAACCCCCTTTGTTGTTTTGTTGAATACGGATGTAGAAGTAACCAAAGGTTGGTTGCTTCCGATGTTGCGTTATTTTGAGCAAAACTCCAAAGTAGTGGCTTTACAACCCAAAATCCTGCAATACAAAAAGAAAACCCATTTTGAATATGCCGGTGCCTGCGGCGGATTTATGGATATTTTTGGTTATCCGTTTTGTCGTGGACGTGTTTTTGATACACTCGAAAAAGATAAAGGGCAGTATGATACTCCTTGCAAGGTGTTCTGGGCATCGGGTGCTTGTTTGATGGTTCGCCGAGTGGATTTTGTTGATTACGGTGGTTTTGACGAAAACTTTTTTGCGCATCAAGAAGAAATTGACCTATGTTGGCGTATCAATGCACGTGGTAGAGAAGTGGCGGTAGTGCCAGCCTCGGTGGTCTATCATTTAGGTGGTGGAACACTTTCGATGCAAGATGCCCGAAAAACCTATCTCAACTTTAGAAACAATCACTTCTTACTGTATAAAAACCTATCCTTGGGTAGGTGGATGCTGTTGAGTTTCTTCCGATTCTTTTTGGACTACTTGGCTGCCTTGGCTTTTGTACTACGTGGTAAGTGGAAAGATGCTAAAGCAGTAGTCAAAGCACGCATAGATTTCTTGCGCATGAAATCAAAAGTTCGTCCTTTGCGCAAAAAGAACATGGAGCACACCATTTGCCCACGCATACCTTTGGTATATCATGGTTCGTTGTTGCTGAATTATCACTTCCTAAAGAAACGTACCTTTGCTCAACTGTTGCCTAAAAGCAAGTCTTGAGCATTTTGGATGGCGGCATCCGAAATATTCGTTCCGCTCAACATGCGAGCAATAGCAGTAATGCGCTCGTCTTCTGTTAGTTGGGTTACCTCTGTTTGAGTAGTATCGGTGTCTGTTTTACGGACAAAATAATGCTCCTTGCCCATAGCGGCAATTTGGGGTAGGTGGGTGATGCAGATAATTTGAGCATGGTTGCTCATTTTTTGCAACATGCTTCCCATGAGCGATGCTGTTTCGCCCGATATGCCCGTGTCAATTTCGTCAAAAATCAAGGTAGGCAAATTGCTGCAATCTGCCATAAGGTACTTGATACACAGCATAAAACGCGAAATTTCACCTCCTGATGCAATTTTGCCTGCAGCTTGTAGCGAACTATTTTTGGTAGGCGCATACAAAAATTCAATGCTGTCTTTTCCATTTAGCGATAGGGGCTGATTGCCTTGTACCTGTACTTGTACGGTGGCTTGTTGCATACCTAAATCGTGCAAGAGCCCTTCTAGTAGAGGAGATATGCGATTGGCAGCTTCTACTCGTTGCTCATGTAAAAGTGCTGCTTGTTTTTCGACCTCTTGTAGCAACAAGGTTTGCTGTTTTCGTAATGCTGCAATCTTTTCGTCGTTGTTACCCCATTGCTGCAATTGTTCTTGCAATTTGTCGCGAAGTTCAATTAACTCTTCTACTTGATTAACCTTGTGTTTTTGCAACAGTGTATAGAGCGTGTCCAGGCGTTCTTGGTTGGCTTGTAATTGCGCAGGATTGGCTTCGATACGTTCTGCAGCGTGGTTTATGTCGCTTGCTAAGTCTTTAAGGTCGATGTATGCCTCGGCAATTCGATTGGTCCATTGGTTGTATTCATCTGCATAGGATGCAATAGATGCCAACTTGCTTTCAGCTTCTTTTAGTAGGCTCACTACACCTCGTTCGTTCTGAAGCAGACTTTCTACTTGGTATAGCGTCGATTTAATTTCGTGTGCATGCTCTAAAACTTCATTCTCGGCTTCTAATTCTTGCAGTTCAGAAGCTTTTAAATGTGCTTTTTCCAATTGGTCAAACTGATATTGCAAATAGTCGCTTTCCGATTGTGCTTTTTCGGATAGGGCTATGCTTTCTTCCAATTGTTGTGTAGTTTGTTTGTATTGCCCAAAAACATCCTGGTATTTAGCCAATATGGCTTGATTCTGGGCAAACGTATCGACCACTTGCAACTGAAATTTGCTGTCTTTGATGAGTAGGTTCTCGTGTTGTGAGTGGATGTCGATAAACAGCGAACTTAGGGTTTTTAAAACCGATGCACTTACAGGAGAATCGTTTAAAAATTGCCTTGTTTTGCCCGAACGATGCAATTCGCGGCGTAGAATGCAGGTATCGCTGTAGTCCAAATCGTTTTCCTCAAAAAAAGACTGCAGTTGGTAAGGACCAATCTCGAACGTAGCTTCGATGATGCACTTGTCGTGCCCCTCGCTGATATATTTTGTCTCGGAGCGAGCGCCCAATACCAAACTGAGTGCACCCAGTAGAATCGACTTGCCAGCACCCGTTTCGCCTGTAATGACCGAAAAACCACGGCCAAAATTCAGATCTAATTCTTTAATTAGAACAAAATTTTTTATGTAAAGCGATTGCAACATACTATTTTAACGCATCCATTTTGTATTGAAGAGTAGGTAGTATGTAGCTCAAAATATCGTAGGCAGCTTTTTTCTCTTCGGACGTAGATTTGGAGTAAATGTTGATGATTTCATCCAATTTTGTTTCTAAAAATGCACCGACAATGATATTAGAAGGGCGTTCTTTGTAGATGCTTTTTAGTACAGGCAATCCTTGTGCGATGCGAACTTTGGCTTTGTCGGTGGCAATGCCCATTTCGTCCAATCCCAATCGATGGTAGGTATAAACGTACTCACGATAAGGTTTGGCGACATCGTCCATAATGCTGGTAATCAAAGCATATCTGTTTCTGCCATCTTCAAAAGCACGCCAACCTTTTTCGTTGGTACTTTGTGCTTGATTTACGATGTCTTCTGCTTTGCTATAAAAAGGAGTACCGCCCATTTTAGAGAAGGAGTCAAAGTCTGTACCAATGATGATATAAGCATAGTAGGCAAGAATCTCAGTTAGGTTGTTGCCAAAGTTGCTTTCTTCAAAGGTTAGCGCATCGCTTTCGTTGTACGAAAATTCGATATTCTGGTCGTTGTAACTAAACAGGGGCGATTTGTAATTGCTGTTAAATATGGGGCGCGTAGATTGTACTTGCAACTCTGCGGCAAAATTATCACCACTATACGCATTGATAATTAGGTAGATGCTACATTCGATGCGTTCTTCGATAAGGTAGTCGTAATCGGTCCAACGGCGATCGTTCATAAAGTCCGTAATGGCTCTTTCTAACGATTCGAACACCGATTTATTGGTTCCTGCAACCTGGTCGGCATTGATGGTTACTTTGCAGTTTAATTCTTGTGCCATCACAGCGGCGCAAAGCAAGCAACCCACTAAACATGCTACTATTTTTTTAACCATTTGCATAATGTGTTGATAATATCGATGGCAACTTCTTGCTTGGTTTTAACGGGGAAATCTTCTACTGCTCCGTTGCAATCCAATAGGGTAATTTGATTGTTGTCGTGCCCAAAGCAAGTTCCTGGATTTCTTAATGAGTTGAGAACGATAAAATCCAAGTTTTTACGTTTTAGTTTGTCGGCAGCATTAGCAGCCTCATTGTCGGTTTCCAAAGCAAAACCTACCAAAACTTGGTTGGGCTTTTTGGCTCGACCTAATGCAGCCGCAATGTCTTGGGTAGGTTGCAGTTGAATGGTCAAATCGTCTTTGCCACGTTTAATTTTGCTATCGGCTTTGTAGGCTGGCGTAAAATCTGCTACAGCAGCACACAAAATAGCAGCATTGGCAGTTTCAAAACGTTTGGTAGCCTCTTGGTACATTTCTGATGCCGATTCTACAGGAATAACCTGAATGTTGGCATGTTTGGCTTTGATTTGTACGGGACCTGATACCAATTGCACGTTAGCACCTTGCCCGGCACATTCCTCTGCCAAAGCATAACCCATTTTACCGGTTGAATAATTGCCGATAAAGCGAACTGGGTCTATTTTTTCGTAAGTAGGTCCTGCTGTAATCAATATGGTTTGACCCTTTAGAGGTGCACTTCCTTGCATAGCCGCAGCTACGTACTCGGCAATGGCTTCGGGTTCTGCCATGCGTCCTTTGCCTTCTAATCCACTTGCCAAAAAACCACTGTCGGGTTCTATAAATTGCACGCCACGTTGGCGCAGAATCGATAGGTTCTCCTGGGTAGCTGTGTGGGCGTACATGTCCAAATCCATAGCAGGTGCTACAAATACAGGACAACGAGCCGATAAATAGGTTGTTGTAAGTAAATTGTCCGCCATACCATGTGCCATTTTGGCTAAGGTATTGGCGGTTGCGGGAGCAATGATGTATGCGTCAGCCCATAAGCCCAACGATACATGACTGTTCCATCTACCATCGGTAGGATCAAAAAAATCAACCAAGACCGGGTTTTTAGACAAGGTGGCTAATGTCAATGGAGTTATAAACTCTTTGGCTTTTTCGGTCATAACAACCTTGACTTCGGCACCTCGTTTTACCAAGTCTCGAATCAACAGGGCGGTTTTGTAAGCAGCAATACCGCCTGTTACTCCTACCAAGATGTGTTTACCTTGCAAACCTTATTTAATTTTAGCAGGGTTACGGAAATAGGTTTTGTCTTCTATGTATTCTTGGGTAGCCAACAACACAGGTTTGGGCAAACGTTCGTAGTATTTAGAAATTTCGGTTTGTTCGCGGTTGTCGAACACTTCTGCTTCTAAATTATCTACCGCATTACTCGAAAACTCTTCCAATTTGCGTTTCAATTCGTCTTTCATTTCAACGCTGATTTGGTTGGCACGTTTGCCAATGATTGCAACTGTTTCGTACACATTGTCGGTGTTTTCGCACAAGCTGTTTACATCGCGAGTAATCGTGTTGACGGGGGCGTTTGATTTTTTGTAATCCATAACTGTATTAAATAGAATGTTCAATAATTTTTTGTAAATGTGATGCCATTTTTTCTACTTCTTTTCGGTGCTTGCTATCGGCATATTCTTGCAAGTAGTAGTAGCACTCCTCGCGGGCATCTTCGCATCGTTGAACCAATTTTTCGGCAACGCTGTTAATTGCCTCGTGGTATTTGGCTCGAACAATAATCAAAGCCAATTCGCTAACGTGTTTCGAGTCGGGATAATCGTTCATGGCGTTTTGTGCCGTTACGACAGCAGCTCGATAGTTGTTGCCCATGTAATTGCCCAAATTGTAATAAAGTTTGGCATTCTGGTATTCTCTTTCTGCCAACTTGTCGTACATTTCGGTTTGCATCTGTTTAGCCTCTTTGGCATGTTCGTCGTATGGGAATTGCTCCAAAAACAACTGAAAATGCTCAATGGCTTTTACTGTGGGTGTTTGATCCAACTCGGGTTCGGGCGATTGCATGTACTCCGAATATGCCAACATAAACAAACATTCGGCATAATTCTTGCCACGCAAGTATGTGTTTACGTATGTTTTATAGTAATGCTCCGACGAGATGTAATCTTTTCTTTTAAAATAACTGGTCGATAATAGATACAAGATATGCTCCGATTTTTCGGTGCCTTTAAATTGTGTCGATATGTCTTCCAGTAGGCGGATAGCCTTTTTGTAATCTTGTTGCTCAAAATATTCGACGGCGGCTTTGTATTTCATTTCTCCGTCTTGGCTTTTAAGCAGACTATTGTAGTATTTATCTGCCATAGCAGGCATCAAAATACCACTCAAAAACAAGGTTACTATTAAAATTAAAGCCTTTTTCATCAATCGGCAAAGATAATAAATAAATAAGAATAGTAAAAATCTTACTTCCACTTATACACCATTTTAGGCGCAAATTGGCGTTTAACGTGTAGAAACAGGTTAATAAGTGGTAAAAGGATGTCCAAAAAGGTTACGCCAAAGTAAAATTTCTTTTCGCCCAATTGTTTAGCGGTGGCGTTGATAACGGTTATTTGAACGATGTTTCTAAGCAAGAAAGCCAGTGAGGCTACGGCTAAGCCCCAGGGATATGCCAAACAAGCCGTGGCAATGAGTAAGGCATAAAATCCAGCACGAGAAAGTAACTCGATACCGATAAACAATTTGTTGCTAAAACGGTAGTGACTCGATGTGGATAAATGACGCGATTTTTGCAACAACCAAAGTTCGAAAGATTCCTCTGGATTAGAAACGGTTACCGATTGTGGGTCAATTTCAATGCGGGTGTTCCCTTTGCGGCTGTTCTCGTTGACAAATAAATCGTCATCGCCCGATTGCAGATTGAGGTGCTTGGTAAAACCGCTGGTTTGTTCAAAAAAACGTTGACGATAACCCATGTTTCTGCCTACACCCATATATGCACGTCTGCCCAAAGCTAAGTTTAGGTATTGCATGCCAATGGTCAAGGTGTCAAAGCGGATTAGAAAGTTAAGGAATCCCTTTTTGTATTGATACGCACCATAGCCTAATACCATTTGGGTGGTGTCGGTAAAGTTGCGAGCCATCAAGGTTAACCAATCCTTGCTGCGTGGATAACAGTCGGCATCCGTAAATAGCAATACATCGTTCGATGCCGATTTTATACCCAACGTTACTGCCATTTTTTTAGAGTCGATAAAACGAGCACGATCGGGTATAAAGGTGGTTTTTAAGTGTGGATACTTATAACTTAATAACTTGAGTATTTCTTCGGTGTCGTCTGTAGAACGATCGTTCACTACAATAACCTCGTACTCGGGATAATCTTGTTGCAAAAGCAAGGGTAGATAAGCTTCTAAATTGATGCTTTCGTTACGTGCACAAACAATAACCGAAATAGGAGGAAAGTTGTTGTTGTAACTTACTTTTCCTTTGCGGCATTTGCGTGCGTATCGAAAAATACGGGTAAAGTAGCCCAAATAATATACCCATTGAATGAGCAAACAAGATAGTAAACCTATGGTGACGATTTGAATATAGATAGACTGCATCCAAGCCTCTTGGATGGCAAAAAACAGGTTCGTCAAAGTTTCTTTCATGGGTTACTACTCAAAATCTTCGGAGAAATACGCTTGGGGTAATTTACGTAGGTTGTACATCGAGCTCATTACTTCGCCGTATGCACCAGCAGAACGTAGAGCAATTAAATCGCCTCGTCTTGCCTCGTTTAATTCAACTTCTTTGCCAAATACATCAGACGATTCGCAGATAGGACCTACTACATCGTATGTTTGTAAGGGTAGGTTGCTGCTTAGGTTTTCGATTCGATGATAGGCATCGTACATAGCAGGACGGATAAGTTCGGTAAAACCTGCATCCAAAATGGCAAACTTTTTAATCTCGCCTTCTTTTACGTACAAAATGCGGCTGATAAGCGAGCCACACTGACCTACAATGGCGCGACCCAACTCAAAATGAATGGCTTGACCTTCTCTGCGATCAACTAATTGGTTGAATACGGCAAAATAGCCTGCAAAATCGGGCATGCAAATGTGGTTGGGGTGGTGGTAGTCGATGCCTAAACCGCCGCCAAAGTTCATGTTAGCAAAACTAAAACCTTGTGCTTCTAATTGGTCTTGCAATTCGTTTGCTTTGATGCAAAGGTCTTTAAAGGCGGACATATCGGTAATTTGCGAGCCAATGTGAAAATGAAGTCCAATTACCTTTATGTTCGATAAAGATTGGGCTGTTTTTAATACGGACTCAATTTGGCTTAGGTTGATGCCAAATTTATTTTCGGATAGTCCAGTTGTAATTTTTGCGTGTGTATGGGCATCTACGTTGGGGTTTACGCGAAATTCTACGCGTGCTACCTTG
Source organism: uncultured Bacteroidales bacterium (assembly GCA_937911935.1). GTDB lineage: Bacteria > Bacteroidota > Bacteroidia > Bacteroidales > Paludibacteraceae > Enterocola. Next base: position 38,516 of record CALDQH010000008.1, read on the forward strand.
CCGTGTGCCTGTGCTAATTCGTTGATGATGTGTAACTCAGCCAACGATTCTACGTTGAAACAGAAAATATCGGCCTCTAAAGCTAATTTGATTTCCCAATCGGCTTTTCCTACACCAGCAAATACAATTTTATCGGCAGCAAAACCGGCATCCAAAGCAGCCTGAACCTCGCCACCGCTCACGCAATCGGCTCCAAAACCATAGCTGGCAATTAGTTGTAGCAAACGGGGATTGGCGTTGGCTTTGATGGCATAATGCTGTGTAAAACCATAGCGCTCGGTTTCTTCTTTAACCGTCTGAAGGGTTCTTTTTAGAAGCGTCGTATCGTAAAAATAGAATGGAGTTTGCACTCCATTCCATTTATCTATCGGAAAGTTTCCTTTCATGTTTATGCTTGAAATAAATGTTGGCTTAATGCGTTAAGGGCACGTTTTTTGTTGTCAGCTTGAATTAAGAACGAAACGTTGTAGTTACTACCGCCGTACGAAATCATGCGAATAGGAATTTCTTTTAAGGCATTTACGATTTGTGCTTGGAAGCCTACGTTTTCGCTGTTCATATCGCCTACTACGCAGATAATAACCATGTCTTTTTCTACGGTAACCGTACCGAATGTTTTTAGCTCGTTGACAATTTCGTCCAAGTGTTTGGGGTTGTCGATGGTTACCGATACACCTACTTCGGATGTAGTAACCATGTCGATGGCTGTTTTGTGGTTAGCAAAGCATTCAAATACTTTGCTCAAGAAACCATGTGCCAACAACATTCTACCCGATTTGATTTTGATGGCTGTGATGTTGTCTTTTGCTGCTACTGCCTCGATTTTATGAGGAGTAAGTTCGGTTGATATGATGGTGCCAGGAGCCTGAGGATCCATGGTATTCAACAAACGAACGGGAATGTTCTCTAATTTAGCAGGTAAGATGCAAGTTGGGTGCAAAATTTTAGCACCAAAGTATGCCAACTCGGCTGCTTCTTCAAAATGCAACTTGGCAACAGGACGTGTGTTTTCTACAAAACGTGGGTCGTTGTTGTGCATACCGTCAATGTCGGTCCAAATTTGGATTTCGTCAGCTTTGACAGCCGCACCGATAAGCGATGCTGAATAGTCGCTACCACCGCGTTGTAGGTTGTCGATTTCGTTGTAAGCATTGCGGCAGATAAAACCTTGGGTAATGTAAATTTCGGTATCTGCTGGCAATTTTGCCAATTCTTTGGTTAAGTGCTCGCGAATGTATGCTGTGTCTGGCTCGTTGTTTTTGTCGATGCGCATGTAATCCAATGCAGGCAACAAAACAGATTTTCTACCTGTTTCTTGCAAGTAAAGGTTTACCATAGCAGTTGACATCAATTCGCCTTGTGCCAAAATGATTTTTTCGTCGAATAGCAAGAATACATTTTGTTTGGTAAAGTTGCGAAGCAACTCAAAGTTTTGCTTCAAGCAAGCGGTTGCTTGTTGTTTGGTGCTATCCTTGGTGTATAATTCTTCGATGACAGCAGCGTATTTCTTTTCTAACTGGCTGATTACTTCGTTGGCACTTACTGGATTTTTCTTGTACAAATAATCGGCTATTTCAACCAATGTATTAGTAGTGCCAGACATGGCTGATAATACCACGATTTTTTGTTGGCCATCCGAAATAAGCGATGCTACTTCTTTCATGCGTTGTGCAGAACCTACAGATGTTCCGCCAAATTTTAATACTTTCATTGCATATTAAATTAAAATCCCTACAAAAGTACAGAAATTTATTGAATTTATGGATGTTGTGTGTATTTATTTTGTGTTTTTCGAGTGAATACAAAAACAAAGGGTTACCTCGCTTGGTAACCCTTTGCCCCATCTTAATTCTTAATCTTTTTCTTACGAAGAAAACTAATATGTTACAAAAGTAACTGTTTTTTGAATTGTTGTCAAGTATTTGCCTTAAAAAGATCTTTTAAATAACAAATATTAACATTGTAATGCTTTATTGCTTTCTTTCAAAGCGTAAAATGGTTTTGTTAGCATTGTCTTTTAGCAACAATTCTTGCGCATTGTATTCAAGGTTGCTTACCAAACCTAAGGTCATTAAAAACTCGTCTTCTATTTCCATGTTAGCGCATAGCATTTTGGTGCTTCCCATGTTGTCAAAGCTCAATGCATCCACGTTGGTAGAATCGGTAATCATGGTGCCAAAGAAACTGTTGCAACCAGCGTTGCCATAAACGCGTTTTTCATCTTGGTCAAATCCGATAAATGGAGTGGTAACCCCTTCGGCTAACTCGATGGTTTTTCCGTTCATTTCTGCCAAATTCCATTCACCAAATACATTGGTAGCATTGTAGTTATATTTGTTACATCCCATCAAAGTAGCAGCGATTACTGTTGCTAAAAATAACATCTTTTTCATAATTGTGTCTTTTAATTTGTTCTTGTATTAAAAAAAGTAGTTGTAAAGATTGCCCTTACAACTACTTTGACGGTATAAACTCAATTAGGTTTAATCGTTTTTTTTAGATTAGTCGTTAGACCATTGTTTTTCCATGCGTTTGTAGCTGTTGTAACGCCATTTAGCGTTGTCTTCGGCAGCTTGGAATAGTTCTTCTGCTTCTGCAGGATATTGTTTCATTACAGATGCATAACGAACTTCGCCTTTCAAGAAGTCTTTAAAGCCTTCCCAGTTAGGTTCTTTGCTGTCCAAAGAGAATGGGTTTTTGCCTTCGGCTTCCAACGCTGGGTTGTAACGCCACAAGTGCCAGTAACCGCATTTAACAGCTTCTTCTTGTTCTGCTTGTGCTTTGCCCATGCCTTTTTTCAAGCCGTGGTTGATACAAGGAGCGTATGCAATAACCAAAGAAGGACCAGGATATGCTTCTGCTTCGCGGATAGCTTTCAAGCATTGAGCTTGGTCAGCACCCATAGCAATTTGAGCAACGTAAACATAACCATAGGTAGTAGCAATCATACCCAAGTCTTTTTTACGTACGCGTTTGCCAGCAGCAGCAAATTTAGCGATAGCACCAACAGGAGTAGCTTTAGACGATTGACCACCGGTATTTGAGTAAACTTCGGTATCCAATACTAGGATGTTTACGTCTTTGCCCGATGCAATTACGTGGTCAAGACCACCGTAACCAATATCGTAAGAAGCACCGTCACCACCGATAATCCATTGGCTACGTTTAATTAGGTAGCCTTTCAATTCGGCAATGCCTTTGCAAATGTCGCAGCTGCATGCTTCTACAGCAGGAATAATCTTAGCAGCTAATTCTTTGGTTTTAGCAGCATCGTTTTGGTTTTCGATCCATTCTGCAAACAAGCCTTTAAGTTCGTCCGAGCAGCAGTCGCAAGTTTGACCTTTGGTCATAAGGTCGGTTAGGCGTGCTTTCATTTTTTCGTTGGCAAGTTCCATACCCAAACCAAATTCGCAGAAATCTTCGAATAGTGAGTTAGCCCAAGCAGGACCTTGTCCTTTTTCGTTGGTGGTATAAGGAGTAGAAGGAACTGAACCTGAATAGATAGACT
>CALDQH010000009.1 GCA_937911935.1 uncultured Bacteroidales bacterium
TACACTACCTTTTACCATTTGGGCTGAACGATTATTGACTTCTGCTAACAACGTATCGTACATAATACCAAACTCTACGCTATTGTAAGCAGCAATATCCACATTTACCGCACCTTTAAGCGTAGCAGATGTTTTGGTAATATTTTCGGATGCACCTGTCTCTACTTTGTTAGAAGTAGGTGGCTCCGTGCCTTCGCATGCAGCAAACACCACTGCAAACAAAATGGTAAATAAGTAAAATAACTTTTTCATAAGATTATTGATTTAAATTTTATATACGACACACAGGTTTTTCTATCCTTGAAAAACACCTTGTAAAGGTAACAAACAAAACATTATTATGCAATTTTTTTTGCCAGCACACCCTACGGGCGTGCGAGGTGTGAGGGGGGGGCGTTTTTATACAGGCGTTGCTACGCAACACCTGCCTACTACTATGTTCAACCTGCTACGCAGGTAAAATTTCGTCTAATTATCCACTGCAAATGTGTGAATAAATTTGCTTGTCACAAAAAAAGAGCAGAATAATCATATTGTTTAAAATAAGAGAGCTATAAATGTGCAAAAATTCACTCCTCTATTTTCTACTCTGTCAATAATTTTAATTACCTTTGTTGGATATTTTACTTTGACATATGAAACATACTATATTATCCATAATATTGTGTATGGGGATAGTCGTTTTTGGAGCTTGTACCCCCCAAGAAACCAACCATACAGACACCTCTACATCAAAAAGTTCCGAGCTTAACAGTCAGCCACCAGTACGTACCGAATACGGCATTGAAGTAGATCATTATACCTCAGGAACTGGTGTTGTTAAAAGCGGACAAACACTTTCGGGTGTATTTGAGCATGTGGGCGTGCCTCGAGGCATTGCAGCCCGATTGAACACCTTGCCAGACTCCATCTTTAACGTAAAAAAAGTACGCGCTGGCAACCAATTTACCGTTTATCGCATGCAGGATTCGCTAAAAACTCCAGCCTACATCGTATATCATAGTTCGTTGGTAGAACACGTTGTTTTTAACGTAAACGACACGTTGGCGGTTAGCCACTTCCAAAAGCCCGTTACTGCGGTAGAAAAAGTTTCGTCCGCTGTTATCGAAACTTCGCTTTGGGATGCGACCATCAAAAACGATCTAAACCTTAATTTATCGTTGGAGTTATCGGACATTTATGCATGGGTAGTTGACTTTTTTGGCATCCAAAAAGGCGATGGATTTACGGTTTATTACACAGAGAACTACGTAGATAGCGTTTCGGTGGGCATTGGCGAAATTTACGCTGCAAAATTTACCCACAACAAAAAAGACTATTATGCCTATCGATACGACAACGATAGTTTGGGCATTCATGGCTATTGGGACGAAAATGGCGGAAGTTTGCGCAAAGCGTTTTTAAAAGCACCGCTTAAATTTTCGCGCGTTTCATCGCGTTTTACCTACGCCCGCAAACACCCTGTTTATAAAGTAGTTAGACCTCACACTGGGGTGGATTATGCCGCTCCTATGGGCACTCCTGTTGTAGCCATTGGCGATGGTAAAGTTATTTTTAGGGCATACAAAGGCGGCGGTGGTCATACCGTTAAAATTAAGCACAACAGCGTTTATACCACGGCTTATCTGCACTTATCAAAATATGGCAAGGGCATTGCTGTGGGCACACAAGTTAAACAAGGTCAAGTAATTGGTTATGTAGGTAGCACGGGAGCATCAACGGGTCCACACCTCGATTTTAGGGTTTGGAAGAATGGCACGCCCATCGACCCACTAAAAATGGAATCGCCATCGGTAGAGCCTGTACCCGCCAAAGCCATGGACGAGTTTAATGCGAAAAAGGCGCAGTACGATGAAAAGTTAGGAGTTAGGAATTAGAAATTAGGAATTTCAGTGCGAGCCGAATGCAGAAACAAACTTGTTTGGTTATGCTGAGGCGATGCCTGAAATCATGAGGGTGAAGCCCGAATAATCGTTGAGGCGATTCAAATGCGAGTGCCGTTAGCGGAGGTCGGAAATAGATTTATATGTAAAAAAACGTTAAGCAAAATGTATTGTTTGAGCGAAGCGAGTTCACATTTTGTAGTTTTTGTATGTATCAATCCCGACCGGGAGCGTTTACCGAGCATTGAATCGCCGAAACAACGATAAATCAACTACACCACTTCGGCAACGATAAAGTTACTACCGCCAACAAAGATAACATCATCGTTAGACGCTTCGTTTTTAGCCGCTAGCAGAGCTTCCTGTACCGATGGGTAGTTTTTCCCGATTAAATCGTAGTTTTTTGCAAGTTCTTGTAATTCGCTGGCAGGCAAAGCACGAGGTATGGCAGCATTTGTAAAATAATAGGTCGCATCTTTGGGCAGCAACGATAACATTGCATGCACATCCTTATCGTTCACCACACCCATAACCATGCGTAAGGTCTTGTAGGTTAACCGACTTAATTGATTTACAATCAATCTAATGCCAGCTTCGTTATGACCTGTATCGGCAATAATAAGCGGACTATCGCCTAATTTTTGCCACCTTCCTTTTAATCCTGTTAATTCAACCACATGTGCTAATCCATCTGCTATTGCTTGCGATGAAATGGGCATTTTTTGTTGCAACAAGCGCACAGCAGCTAAAATGGTTTTCTTATTAAAACGTTGGCAATCGCCCATTAACTGAAAAGGCAACGAACTTTCGGCATCATCTTCTGCAAAAACAACAGGTGAGCCCTTACTCAGGTAAATAGGACGCAAATTTTCGGGCGCCTCGCCTACTACTGCGGGAATACCAGGTTTGATAATACCTGCTTTTTCTGAGGCAATTTTTTCGAGCGTATCGCCCAACAAAGAAACATGATCAAAACTTACATTGGTAATAACACTCAACAAAGGTGTTATGATATTGGTACTATCCAAGCGTCCACCCAATCCAACTTCTATAACAGCGACATCAACCTGCTGCTCTTTAAAGTATGAGAATGCCATTAAAGTGGTTATTTCAAAAAAAGAGGGTTTAAGGCTTTGTATAATATCGGTAGATTGCTCGACAAACTGTACTACATAATCTTGCGATATGGGCGTACCATTAACACGAATTCGCTCCGAAAAATCGCGCAAGTGCGGCGACGTGTATAAACCCACTTTGTAACCTGACGACTGTAAAATAGCCGCCAACGTATGCGACACAGAGCCTTTTCCGTTGGTTCCTGCTACGTGTATGGTCTTAAAAGCGGTATGAGGATGACCGTAAGCATCCGACAAGGCTATTACGTTATCCAATCCCGGTTTGTAAGCCGACTGACCTACTTGCTGAAAAGCAGGCGTCATTACATATAGGTATTCGAGTGTTTCTTGGTAATTCATAAAATCTTTAAAAATCCTTACAAAATTACACAAATCTGCATTTTTTTGCTATATTTACAAACATAAACTTAAAAAATCATGACTATGGGAGCGAAAAAGAATTTTGTGTTAGACACCAATGTCATTTTGCACGACTACAAGTGTATCTACAATTTCCAAGAAAACGATGTTTACATCCCCATTGTGGTATTGGAAGAGTTAGACAAATTTAAAAAGGGCAACGAGGAGATTAACTACAACGCGCGTCAGTTTGCCCGCGAAATGGATTCGATTGTTACAGGAGACGATTTTTTTGAGAAAGGAGCACAAATTGGCGAAGGATTGGGAAGATTATACGTTGTGCTAACCAAAGAAATGTCTAAAAAAATAGCCGATGCTTTTATGGAACGAACCCCCGACCATCGTATATTGGCTACCACCGAGGCTGTACAAGACGAGCACCCCAACATGAAAACCATTTTGGTAACCAAAGACATTAACTTACGCATGAAAGCACGCGCAGTTGGTTTGCTTACCGAAGATTATTTTAACGACAAAATTACCAACAAGGATATTTTTGACCGCGAACAAGAAACCTTTGAAGGCATCGACGGCGAAATTATTGACAGAATGTACAGCACTGCAGCAGGCGTAAGTGCCGATGTATTGCCCTTTAAAAAAGATTTACTACCAAACCAATACTTTATCTTAAAGAGCGAGCGCAACAGCATAATGGCACGATACGACCAAGAATTGGATTGCGTAGTAAAAGTACAAAAAGAACGTACCTATGGCATTGAGCCCCGCAATGCCGAACAAACATTCGCACTAAATGCCCTTTTAAACGACGATATTAAATTGGTTTGCATCACAGGCAAGGCAGGAACAGGAAAAACTTTGTTGGCATTTGCCGCTGCCTTAGAAAAAGCCAACACCTACAAACAAATCCTTTTGGCTCGTCCAATCGTAGCTTTAGCCAATAAAGATTTAGGTTTTCTTCCTGGCTCCGAAAAAGACAAAATTGCGCCCTATATGCAACCCTTGTTTGACAACTTAAATGTAATCAAACATCAATTTAGTGCCGAAAGTCGCGAAATGAACGCCATCAACGATATGCAACACAGTGGTCAATTGGTCATTGAAGCATTGGCATACATCAGGGGTAGAAGTTTATCGGACGCATACATCATTGTGGACGAAGCGCAAAACTTAACACCACACGAAATTAAAACCATCATTACTCGTGCTGGCGAAAATACCAAAGTTGTATTTACGGGCGACGTTCAACAGATTGACCACCCTTATTTGGACATGCTCTCCAACGGATTGGCATACACCATCGACAAGATGAAGGGTCAAAACATATTTGCACATGTTAATTTGATAAAGGGAGAAAGAAGTTATTTATCGGAATTAGCAAGTAATTTGTTATAAAAAAATACTATCTTCGTGGCGTTTTAACATTGCTCATGAAAAAATTCTTTTATACACTGATTATTTTATTCGGCACAATGGGAAGCCTACAAGCTGAAACGTTTATAGGCTACCCCATTGCTCCCGAGAACACCCAAATATCCTTACTTACCTGCTCTCCGGGCGATTTAATCTACGAACTATTTGGACACACTGCCATTCGCATTCAGGACGACAGCCACAAGTTAGACTTTGTAGTAAACTATGGGTTATTCGATTTTGATCAGCCCCACTTTGTTTATCGCTTTGTTAGAGGGAAAACAGACTACACCGTAGGCGTAAACTATACCCGTTCGTTTATTCAAAGTTATGCAGAACGTGGTTCTTCGATTACAGAAAGCACACTTAATCTTACACTGGCAGAGAAACAAGATTTGCTCAATCGATTAAACGAAAATTTACAGCCCGAAAATAGAATCTATCGCTATAACTTTATATACAACAATTGCGCTACCAAAGTTAGAGACATATTTGACATGTCCATCAAGCGTAAATTATCCTACCCAACTCACGTTGATTCTTATAGTTTTAGAGAGGCCATTATGCTATATACAGAGACAGCACCTTGGTCGCAATTAGGCTTTGACTTATGCTTGGGCGCAGGAGCGGACAGAACGGCTACGCAACGCGAAATGCTATTTTTGCCCGAAATATTAGGTGAGACTTACGCTTCTGCCATGCTTACAGATAGCACAGGCACACAGCCACTATGTTTACAAACATCACAAATTATACCAGCCACTCAAGAAAAGGGAACAGCTTGGTTCTCGCCTACACTATGTGCATATTTGCTGCTATTGATGGTTCTATACGCCTCGTTCTTTTTGAACAAACATAAAATCTGGCTAAAAAGAATGGATGTAGTACTTTTTACCATCAACGGAATTGGCGGTTGCATCATTCTATTTCTAATTTTATATTCGCAACATCCATTTACAGGGCAAAATTACAACATCCTTTGGATGAACCCACTTACATTTTTTCCGCTGATAACGTGCATTTTCCCATTTATGAAGAAAATCAATGGATTATTTTATTTGGGTGCAACAGTGATGTTCTTGGGTTTTGTCATCGTCATGCCTATCCTACCTCAAGTTTTTAACTTGGCGGTTTTACCATGGGTACTTACCTTGTTGTTGCGTTCTTACTTACGACTATCCGACATCAGAAAACGCCACAAAGACAGAATTAGAATATAAATTGCCTTTTAGGCGCGTAATAAATAACGGATAGAGGCTCGATAAAAAAATAACGGCACCCGAAAGGGTGCCTTTTAATTGCCTGTAAGGCAAGCGCCCCTCTGGGCGCCGCGCCATAGGCGCGTAATAAATTAACGGATAGAGGCTCGATAAAAAAAATAACGGCACCCGAAGGGGTGCCTTTTTT
>CALDQH010000010.1 GCA_937911935.1 uncultured Bacteroidales bacterium
CGCCAACTGGCAATAGAACATTTTCGTAAACTTTTGTGTAAGTTCCATCACCGTTCGAAATCATATCATTGGCAGTATTGGTAACATCATCTTGTGTACCAAAGATAATTGAATCACCTATAAGTGTATAGGTATCAATCGTATTCTGGGAAAAATCACCTTTAACAACAATCGATTCTCCATTAAAGCTAACGGTAATATCACCAGGTTGCTTCATATAAACTTGAATGTTGTCTGAGCCATATATTCCTGGAGAAGATTGCAACGTATCTAATCGTTCCATACCATACCATGTACTAATTCCGTATTCATCTACAGCAACTACTTTAAATGCCCATGTACCTTCAGGAGCGTAAAGCGTAACACTTCCATCTGTCATTATATTAGGATTATCAGTAGTGCTAAAACTCCAATAGAACCCACTCAACCAAGTACCCGTAGGGTCATCATTACCATTACCTGCTACTAAGTAAACTGGATAAGTTACATCTGGATTCTCGGGTTCTTCGGGCATTGCTCCTACATATTCCAATTCATAAGTCAACTTATTTTCGCTATCGTTAGGCTCATTGGGATTGAAAGTAAAAGTAATATTATAAAGACCATCAGCATCGACGTTCTGAATATAATTGTACATCCATGCAGCCGGATATTCATAAGCTGAATATGCATGATTTCCAACCACTTTGAACCCAAACTCGCCAACTGGCAATAGAACATTTTCGTAAACTTTTGTGTAAGTTCCATCACCGTTGGCAATCATGTCATTTGCAGAGTTAGTTGGATCGTCTTGTGTACCAAATATAGTAGAATCACCTAACAAAGTGTAAACATCTATCTTATATTCAGCACAATCACCAACAACAGTAATCAACTCACCATCAAAAGACACCGTAATTTGACCTGCTTGAGGCATGTAAAATGTGATATTATCGTTACCGCTAACACCTTCTGACGAGTTTTCGAAATCGACAGATTCGGTACCTAACCAAGATTGATAACCGTCCTCGTCAATAGAAACTACTTTAAATGCCCAAGTACCAGCAGGAGCATCCAATGTAATGCTACCATCGGTCATAACATTAGGGTTATCAGTAACATTGGTATCCCAGTTTTTGCCACCCAACCAAGTGCCAGTAGCGTCGTCGCCACCATTACCAACGATCAATACTGTTTGTGCACTCATGCACAAACAGCCTATTAACATAACAACAAAAAGTAAAAATCTTTTCATACGCAAAAAATAAGGAAAAACTCAAAAAAAACTATATTGACAGCAATCCCTAAAAGTTAGAAAACTTTTAGGGAATCACCGTTAGTAATAAATAAAAAATAGTTCCAATGCAATAGCATTAGAACTATCAATAAAAGGAATTAATCTTCTTTTACCTCCCAAGCAAGTGCACTTGCTCCAAGGATAGCAGCATCCGATTCTTTTAGTTGCGAGAAGACTACTTTGATTTTATTACGCCATTGAGGCATGACATTGTTGTTCATGCTTTCTACAACGGGTTTCATAATCAAATCGCCACTGCGGGTCAATCCACCAAATAGCACAATAGCCTCTGGCGAACTAAATGCAATAAAATCTGCCAAAGCTTCGCCCAACATCGTACCTGTAAAGGTAAAGATTTCTTTTGCTAATTCGTCGCCTTCCATGGCTGCTTCAAACACATCTTTAGAAGTAATGCTTTCGGCTGGCAAATCGCGCAATACGCTTTTGCGATCGGTTGCTTCTAACAATTCGCGAGCAGTACGTGCCACGCCAGTAGCCGATGCATAAGCTTCCAAGCAACCGGTTTTACCACAACCGCACAAACGACCGTTTTTGCGTACCATGGTAACGTGTCCCAACTCTCCTGCAAAACCATCGTGACCGTAAAGCACATAACCACCTACCACAATACCACTACCTACACCGGTACCCAAGGTAATCATGATAAAGTTTTTCATACCACGAGCGGCACCATAAGTCATTTCGCCTACTGCTGCTGCATTCGCATCATTGGTTAAGCGCACTGGCAAACCAATTTTTTTGCTCATGGTTTCGGCAAAAGGAATAACACGAGGACCACCAAAGGTCAAATTAACTGCATTTTCGATGGTTCCTTTGTAATAGTTGCCGTTAGGCGCGCCAATACCAATACCTTTAACTTGTTGCAAAGAATATTCGGTTCCCAACATTTTTTTCACTGCATCGCACAAGTTATCGATAAAAATTTCGTAATTATCGGTATCGTTACTTTTAATAACAGTTTGTACCAAAACATTACCACGTGCATCTACCAAACCGATTTTAGCTGTTTGGCCACCTATATCAATGCCAACTACATAAGGTTTTTCCATAATTTTGTTTTTTAAGTGAATAGTTATCTTGCTTTTGTATTTTTATTCATTGCCATGTCCGCAAAAGTGCACGACAAGTCAAATACAAAGATAATCATTCTAACGTATTATAAATATATTTTTGTCATAAAATTGTAACAAAAAAACATCGACAATTACACACGCATTCATTACCTTTGCAAACTTTACACCAAAACAAGCATTCACAATATGATTTTTTGCAGTTTTGCCAGCGGAAGTAGTGGCAATTGTTATTATATCGAAGAAAATAATCAGGTCATTTTGGTCGATGCAGGCATCAGCCCAAAGACCATCAAAAAACGACTCAAAGAGTTGGATAAAGACATGAGCCACATCTGGGGTGTCTTGGTTACGCATAATCACTACGACCACATTGCCTCGGTCGGAACGCTTGGCGAGGTATATAACATTCCCATTTACAGTACACAACGAATTTTAAATGGCATCAACGAAAATTACAAAGTAACTACCAAACTGTACCAAAGCAAAAGAATCATATCGACCGAAGAGTCATTTACAATTGGTCCTTTTACCATCACTGCATTTTTAGTGGAGCACGACACACCCGAATGCGTGGGCTATTACATCCAAAGCAAACAAAGTAGTTTGTTTATTGCCACCGACTTGGGATGTATGAACGAGACTGCATCCAATTATTTACGCCAAGCAACTCACGTTGTCATCGAAGCAAATTACGACGAAGAAATGCTGCTTAATGGCAAATACCCTCTCTATCTTAAGCAACGCATTTTGAGCAACTGCGGACACATGGCAAACCACAATACCGCCAAATGTCTGCAAGAACATTACCAAACACATTGGGAAAACATTTTCTTTTGCCACATGAGCAAAGAAAACAACTGTCCAGAAGCAATACTCAACACCATGAAAAAGGCATTCACGGGCATTCTCAATTTTGGTACGGAGCTTCACGTGCTACCACGCACCAGTGCCAGCGATGTTTTTGAGCTATAATTATATTTTTGGGCTCCGCAGGAGCCATAAAAGAAGGATAAGCACAAGTAAAGCCTACGCATTCGCGTAGGCTTTACTTGTGCACAGGAGGAGACTCGAACTCCCACGCCGGAACCGGCACTACCCCCTCAAAGTAGCGTGTATACCAATTTCACCACCTGTGCAAGGAATTATTTTAAAAAAAATGGGCGACTTTTGTCACCCTTTGAGCGAAAAACGGGATTCGAACCCGCGACCCTAACCTTGGCAAGGTTATGCTCTACCAACTGAGCTATTTTCGCATTTTTTGCATTTTTTGAGCGAAAAACGGGATTCGAACCCGCGACCCCAACCTTGGCAAGGTTGTGCTCTACCAACTGAGCTATTTTCGCATTATTTCAAGATTTTGCTAAACTTAATTCAGTTGGTAGAGCACTCATTTTTTATACTCTTGGCAACTGAGCTATTTTCGCATTGACAATTAAGAGTAGTTAACTCTCTCAATTGCGATGCAAAGATAGAGCATTTTTTTGAGTCACGCAAATTTTTTCAGCAAAAAAATATTCTCATTGCCGAAAATATCCCCTACCTAAGAATTGCGCATTTTATAATCCTCGTAACCGAATTTTCGCACCAATTTAAAGGTATTATCGCTTTGCCAGATACCTATTGACGGATGTGTAACCCCATTAAAGAAAGTCGTTTTTACCATGGTATAATGAATCATATCTTCAAAAACAAGGGTATCGCCCACTTTCAAGGGTTGTTCAAACGACCAATCTCCACAAAAATCGCCAGATAAGCAACTATTGCCACCCATACGATACGTATAAGGTGTAGTTCCTGGTTCTAAAGCACCTTCGATGGCAGGTTTATAGGGCATTTCCAAGCAATCGGGCATGTGACAAGCAAACGAAACATTGAGCATCGCTGTTTTTACACCTGCATTATCGACAATATCCAACACCTTAGAAACTAATACACCCGTTCGCCAAGCAAATGCACTGCCTGGTTCTAAAATTACTTGCAAATGCGGATGACGACTTTTAAACGACTGCAATACACTTATTAAGTGTTCAACATTATAATCAGCACGGGTCATCAAATGTCCACCACCGCAGTTTAACCACTTAATTTGCGGTAGCAGATGCCCAAATTTTTGCTCGATAACAGCTAATAATTTTTCTAAATCGTACGAAGTAGATTCGCACAAAGCATGAAAATGCAAGCCTTCGATACCAGCGGGCAACTCAGCTAAATCTTCGGCACGCACTCCCAAACGAGAACCCGGAACACAAGGGTTGTACAAATCGGTTTCTACCACCGAGCATTCGGGATTAACACGCAAACCGCACGAAACACCTGCTACTCTATCGGCAAAATGCTTAAAATGAGAAATAGAATTAAAGGTAATATGACTACTACAAGCTTTAATTTCATCAAACTCATCATCGACATACACAGGGGCGTAGGTATGAGCTTTGCTACCCATTTCTTCGAACGCCAAGCGAGCCTCGCAAAGCGAACTAGCTGTAGAATAGGGAATATACTCACGCACAATCGGAAAAGCCGACCACATGGCAAATGCTTTAAAAGCCAGGATAATTTCTACCCCGGCTTTTTGCTTTACAGATTTAATTAATTCTAAGTTGTTACGCAGTAATTTTTCGTCCAATACGTAACAAGGAGAAGGAATTTTTGAATAATCCATTATAATTCTAAATCGCCATCAATTACTTCGTGCCAAGGCAATCCGCTCTCAGCTACTTTTTTCATGAATGGATCGGGATCAAATTCTTCTACATTGAACACACCAGCACCACTCCATTGTCCCGTCATAAACATGTAAGCACCTGTCATGGCAGGAACACCTGTCGTATAACTTACACCTTGCATACCTGTTTCTTCGTAGGCAGCTTGGTGGCTACAGTTGTTGTAAATGTAGTAGGTTTTTACTTTACCATCGCGCATACCTTTAATGCGACAACCAATCGAAGTCCAACCTGTATAGTTTTCGCCCAAATCTTGTGGATTAGGCAATACAGCTTTTAGGAATTGAATAGGAACGATTTTTTGGCCATTGTAGTCAATTTCGTCGATACGCGCCATACCGATGTTTTGAATAACACGCAAGTGGGTCAAATATTCTTGACCAAAAGTCATCCAGAAACGAGCACGTTTGATGGTTGGGAAATTTTTGACCAACGATTCCAACTCTTCGTGATACAACAAGTACGACTCTTTAGGACCAATTTCTGGGTAGTTAATAGGTTGGTGAATTTCGAGCGAACCAGTTTCTACCCATTTGCCGTTTTCATAGTAACGACCTTTTTGAGTAATTTCACGAATGTTGATTTCGGGGTTAAAGTTGGTTGCAAAAGCATGATGGTGATCGCCTGCATTGCAATCGACAATATCCAAGTAATGAATTTCATCAAAGTGATGTTTAGCTGCATATGCCGTATAAACACCTGTTTGACCTGGGTCAAAACCACAACCCAAAATAGCGGTTAAACCAGCTTCTTTAAAGCGGTCGTGATATGCCCATTGCCACGAATATTCAAATTTGGCCTCGTCTTTAGGTTCGTAGTTAGCTGTATCCAAATAGTTGCATCCAGCTTGCAAACAAGCTTCCATAATGGTCAAATCTTGGTATGGTAGCGCCACATTGATCACCAATTTAGGACCAAATGCTTTAAACAAAGCCACCAATTCTTCTACATTATCAGCATCTACTTGTGCCGTTTGAATTTGCACACCATAGCGTTTTTGTACATCTTCGGCAATAACATCGCACTTAGATTTAGTACGGCTTGCCAACATAATTTCGGTAAATACTTCGGTGTTTTGCGCCACTTTGTGAACCACAACGGTGCCTACACCACCTGCTCCAATAATTAAAACTTTACCCATATTTATTTATCAAAATATTATACAATTTATCTCATTTATGCATTAGTCATCCCATTGTGATGTTTTTTTCTTGGTAGGAATGCTAAACGACAACATAACTTCGTGCGAGGTCCAAGCCACATCGCTCAACTCGCCTGCGTTCAAGTCGCACGAATAACCTACACGCAACCACTCCCATTCGATACCAATGTTTAAATAGGTAGTAGCCAAGGTACGATAACCCAAACCTGCCCAGAAATATTTACAGAAAAATGCTGTTACGTTAACATCTGCCACGTGGGTTTGACCTGTAAAATAGTAACCTGCCGATGGCGAAATTTTCAATTGATCGGTGCAAGGAATCATACCACGTGCATACAAGTGATAGGTTGGCATAATGGTAAGGTTATTCATATCTTCTTCGGTTACAAAATAACCAGGAATGTGGTTGATAGAAAAACCTGCCATGATGTAAGGATTCGAATACTCGATACCGATACTGGCGTCAAACATGGTCAATTCTTGGTATTGATCGGGGAAACCATCGCCACGTTCTGCTTCATCTACCAAAATATGACGTTGGGGGTCGAAGTTTTTATGAGCGATACCCAAACCCACACCAAACGAGAATAGGTTTTGTTTACCAAAGTTTAAGTGATAGGCATACACAGCCTTGGCTTGGAATTGACGATAGGCAATACCCGAACCGTCGTACGAGAAGGTGATACCTACCCCAGAGTTTGCTTTGTCAAAGTACGAGTGTACGTTTAACAAAGTAGAGAATGGAGCACCTTGCGCACCTGCATACTGAAAACGGTTTAAAGAGAAAATATTCACATTTTCGTCGTTACCTGTACCTGCAGGGTTCACGGCAATACGAGAAAACAATTGCTCGGTAAGCACAAAGTCGTTTTGTGCAAAAGCTACGGTAGCACTCAGCGCCATAGCTGCCAATAATAAAACAATCTTTTTCATAATCTACTATTTTCTCTTATTGTTGTGTTTTCTTTAAATATTCTTGTTTTTTTGCTTCGTTACGAGCATCGATAGCGGCATCTTCTTCTTTAGCAGCCTTGCCTTCTTCGGTAGATTCGTCGTATTGTTCAATGTCTTGGTTTTCGTCCAAAATAATACGAACTTCTACACGACGGTTTTGTGCGTGTTCTTCTTCGGTTTGAGCGTTAGGCACTTGCAAACGACGTTCGCCATAACCAACAGCTTCTAACACAGATGGATCAAAGTTTTCGCGGTCGATAAGCATTTGTTTGATGGTTTCTGCACGACGTTGTGACAATTTATCGTTGTATGCATCCGAACCACGTGAGTCTGTATAACCCGAAATTTCGAAACGGCAATCGGGGAAGTTACGCATTTCGTTTGCCAAACGAGACAAGTCTTGGAAGAATGCTTCGTCCAAAATATCACGGTCAAAGTCGAACAAGAAGAATACCCAATAGAAACGACGTTTCTTTTCTTCGTAGGTAGGTTCTGGCTCTGGTTCGGGAGGAACAGGGTGGAACAAGAAGATATCATCATTACCACCACGATTCGAGATTAGCATAGGCACAGAATCCCAAACCAACATGTTGTAGTTTTCGCCTGCTTCGTTGTATGGATTGTTGAATTTAATCGGTTCTTTCCAAGTAGTATCTTGGGTAGCAGCCGAATAAACTGCCATTACACCATCGCGAGCACTCGAAAAATAAAGAATGCTATCGCCTTCCCAAACAGCCCAGTCGTCATCAGCGGCACTATTCAATTCGGTTACATTAACAGGATAAGACCAAATGCGTTGCTCCTCGTCTTCGATTTCTACGTAATACAAGTCGCGACCACCTTTGCCACCTTCCATGGTAGAACTAAAATAAACGCGATCGTTATCTTGGCTCATGGTAGGATTATAAAATCCTTCGATGTAAGGCAAACGATAGTTCCAACCCGCACTTTGCACAAACGAAACACCCGTACGCGATTTTACAGTACCTTGGATGCGCATGCGTTTGCCAGGTTGCCATTTACCGTTGATATCGCTGATACTTTCGTACAAATATTCAGCCTTATAATCTTGGTTATATTGACCATAATACAGACGATTGCGTTTTTTATCGTATGCAACGGTTCCCGAGATTTTAAGCAAATCAAAATCGGCACATGGTTGTGGATTATCCAATTCGCCAACCGAATCTAATTTGGTTACATAAACTTTATCCTCGCGTACAAAAACAAAAGTACTGTCTTTGTAAGGCGATAAGGCAAATTCTTTCTTCTCGGTACTACTTTGCGTAGGGTCGAAAGTGTAACCTTCGCTGTATTTTGGACTAATTGTAGCCAGCAACACCGCAGGTACCAATGCCATTAAGCAAAAAAACATTCTTTTCATATTATCTGATTCTTAGTTATTTTTTAAAGATTTCAATGGTTCCTTTTTTCACATTGCCATCGGGCAAGGTTACGACGTAATAGTAAACGCCAGGCATTGCCATTTGACCATTCGACAATTTACCATCCCAACCATTTTGCGTTTCTACAACAGGAGCACCAAAACGGTTATAGATTGCTGTTGGCAAATTAGGTTGCATGTCTTTTACAAAATTGTCGTTTAGACCATCTTGTAAATAAGGTGTAAATACGGTAGGCCATACAACAGTGGTTGATGCAGTAGCCTCTCTGGTATTACATTCGCCAGCAACTACTACTTTGTATTCGGTATCAACGTATGGACGATCAAATGGATTGTCTGATTCTACCCCATTTACGTACCAAGTTACGGTATAATTGCTACCATCTACTTCTAACTTTTTGGTATCGTCTGCACCAACTATAATTTTGCCTACTTCGGGTGTTAACGAAATGCTATAAACAGAATCTTTTACAGTAACTGTCACATCTGTATAAGCCTCGCAATTGTCTGTATTGGACGATTCAATTTCATCCAACGAAGCGGTAATTTGATAAGTAGTGCTTCCTACTTTGGTTGGATCGGCTGTTGTAACCTCTGCGCCTGTTTCGTCTTTAAAGATAAGGTATTTATACGCTGTGTATTTACCATCAAAATCTTTAAGCGATTCTGTAACATCTACCAAATCTTGCAAGTTAATCAATTCTGCACCCTCACCTAATACACATAGCACAGAATCATGAACCACAGGTATAGGCGTTTGCTCTTTAACTCGGTAGTTTACAGTAACAGTATCACTATTACATAGTTGTTCGTTACCTTTATTATATACATACAAGGTTGTATCTACGGGCAAATAACTATTAAACGAACTATTGATAGCAGGTTGTTTATTTGCATCTAACCATACCAGATTATTCATATTCTCTGGCGATGGAGCAGACAACAAACTATTATACGACACTTCTCCTTCGACAGGACACATGTTGTAAGCATACTTTTCTGGATAACGATCGGCAACTGGTTTTTCTGCTTTTTGGCGAATGGTCAAAACAAGTTCCTTTTTCCATTTTGTTTCTGTCTGAGCATCGAACGAAGCATAAGGTTTGCCTTTGATATAAGAAATATAAGCCTTAATACTGGTTGAAGATACTTCGCTTTCCAAAACTTTAAATTTCAATCCAACCGAAGCAGAGGCATTTGCTGTCATCACACCCAATTCCCATTTTCCAGTTTCTGGATTAAACTCACGGCAGATTTGCTCTTCCGAAAGTTCCAATATCTTTTTATCCCACTCTACCATCACAGCAATATCCCAAATGGTAGCAGGTAGATCGTCTTCGCCACTCACAGATACAGAATAAATAAATTCTTCTCCAACGCAGAAAGAAGTGATACCATCGTCTATTCTGGCACTTAATTCAACATCGCCACAGGTTTTTACCTCGATGACTACCGAACCGTCAGCCCAACGTTGGCAATATTCTTTGCCGTTAAGGGTTTCTGTTACTTGAACTTTAATGGTATTGGCACCAATTGTCCAACTATAGGCAGCACCTGCATTTGCATCCGCATATAGTTTATTCAAATCCAAGGTCATGTAATTTTTACCTTCATCATTTTTAAAGGCAATATCTTCCACAAATAGAGCATCATTGACATAAATGGCTACAGAAGCTGCATCACCCACATTGTTAGAGGTAAGCTGAAGCGCAGGAACGGATGCTGTATTTTTTCCATCCTTATCAACAATTACACACACCGATGTTTCATTCGATGGGTTGACCAAAGTAGATGTACCACAGTCAAGTGTATAGGTCAAAACATTTTTCGAAAAGACAGCTTCTGTTTGCTTACCTGGTTTATAGTTTCCTCTTTCTACTTCAGTTTTAATAACAGGATTACAAGCGCCAGCATCTAAGGCAGAAGCCACACAGGTAATTTGCACTAAATCGGGGATAGAATCAAAGAGATCTTTTGCTATTGCTTTACCTACATAATAACCACTTTCTTCATCCAATATCATATCTGTTAGGTAGGTGTAGGTTGTATCGGTTCCATCAATATGCACTTGATACGCCTGCATACAAACGTCTTGTCCTAACGAGCCAAAGTCAATTTTAGGAACACGCATTAGGGCGGCGTCGTTAATGGCAGGTGCCAGCATGGTTTCTGTCATTTCGTCATTTTCGACATCGTAAAAATGCATTGTAAAGGCTGGCGTACACAAATCTAAACTAATATCATCCACCAACAAGTCATTACCACTACCAGTTCCTGCACCTTTATTATCAATAACCACTCGGAATTTACCGCCATCGTCTTTTACAGTCCATGACACCTGGCTACGTTGCCAACCTTCTCTTTCGGTAACCTCTGACTTGATGGTTGCAACATTCTCCCACTCCGATTCACTTTTGCCATCTTTTAAGAATTGGATGATCATTTCCATTTTAATAGGATTGAACGCAAGCCCTGGTCTTTCTCTGGCAGCAGAAGCAAAATAAGCCGAGAATGTTAAAATGGAGTTTTTACGTATGTTTTTTGCTTCGTCAGTGGTTAATTCACGTTGATAAGCAATACCAGCTTCCTTAAAGTTGATCAACAACATACCGCCATAAGGACCTGTTTCGGTATCGTTATACAAACTATGGTCTGGCAAATCACGGAACCACTGAAGTCTTGCCAAACAAGTTGCGTCTACTTTGTTATCATTATCACTACCTTCGCCACAACCGCTATAATAAGGGTTGGCTACTACTGCATAGTAACCATCGCCTACTTTATAGGGAGCTTCTTGGTAAGTGTATCCACTAACAATACCATCATACTTATCTTTTTCTCCACGACTATCCTCATTAGTTAGCGTACCAAAGTCTTCGTGAAAAATATTAGACCCTTTTGTATTAACACCGCAAGACTGAATGGTATAAATAACACAAAATGCTTCTTTATACAAGTCATTGCCTACCAACTTACGTGCTACTTTAAAATCCCATCTTTCTTCAGCTGGAATTTTACCGTCTGCCAATTCTAAGGTATTGGTAGCTGTTTCGCCTAATTTTTTATAAGTTGTTCCTTTATCCGACGAGAAATACCAAATGTAGTTGCCTTCTGTTTTATCGTCTGCAGTAGCGGTAAGTTTAATCGTTGCAGGGGGATCCGACAAATCAAATTCCCTAACACTACTTTTAAGAGTCAAACTTGCAGGTGATTCGGAGCACTGGATCTCAGGATAATAGTTATTTGCGCTACCATGAGGAGCACCCGACTCCTGTAAAGCATAAATTTTAACCTTAAAGGTACCTGTTTCGCATGCTTTCACATATGTTGATAGTTGCTGATTCGCAGACTGACCTACTTTCCATGCATCATTTTCGCCCACCCAGAACATGTAGTCAACTGGATTACCAGTATAACCGTCAATGGTAAAGGTTGTTTCGTATTCGTAGTTTTTAGATCCAGCAACAGGAGTAAGTTCAAATTTCTCGTGATAGCCAATATCATTATTATATACATCTATCACATAAGGTTCGTTAACAGTACCCGCAGCACTTCCGCCACCTTCGCCGCAAGTTCCGTTGTGTGGGTAGTAGTTTTTATCACCAGAGTCTGTGTAAATGTATATAGTCATTGTACCCGAAGTACAGGACGGGATATATTGACTCAAAAATACATTATCAGATTTGCCTTCATTCCAGCCACCATTACCAACCCAAAATTTATAATCATTGGTATTTCCCGTATAATTATCAATGGTAAAGGTCGCTTTCATTTGAGTACCATTACCCGTTGACACAAAGGATGTTTTTTTAGAGCCAGATCCATCTGCTGCCTTGTACACATCAATCACGTAATCCGCATACGCGTTTGCAGTAACACAAAACAAGGCACTTAATAGGACTACCAATCGAATTAGCATGATTTTTGCCTTATTCATTTTCATAATATTGATTTTAAGTATTTTATTTTGATTCTAAGTTTTTTATACAACCTACTTGAATGTATAGTAAGCATCGTACAAATATAATTGAAATCTAAAAAATTACAAAAAAAAATCCCCGTTTCGTGATTAGAAACGGGGATTTACCTATTCTTTGTTAAAACTTTTCAGAAATCTTGCACATAAAATTTAAATATGCGCATGTTTATCTGTATTAGAATTTAACAATTTCGATGGTTCCTTTCTTAACATTACCGTCAGGCAAGAATACAGCATAGTAGTAAACACCTGGCATGGCCATTTCGTTGGCACCCATGTTTTGATTCATTACACCATCCCAACCATCGGTTCCTTTAAAGATTTGCACACCAAAACGGTTGTAAACATCCAATTCGAATCCTTTGGCAAAGGTTTCGTTTAGACCGTTGTTGTTGTATGGAGTAAAGGCGGTAGGCCATACAACCTCTACATCAACTTCTTTGGATAAGGTATTACAACGTCCTTTGGCTGCAACAACAAATTTGGTATCCACATAAGGTTTGGTTACGTATTCTTCGCCTTCTACCTCTAACACTTTATCGTTTACCATCCATTTATACGAATCTACTTCTACCTCGGCAGGTGTTAAGGTTACCACGACATCTTCGCCACCAACCATTACTTTATCGTCCGAAATAGCTAAATCAAAATCAACCAAACCTTCGATGTGTACGGTAAAGGCTGTACGTTCACTTTCGCATGCACCTTGGTTGGTATTGGTTACATAATAGGTAGTTGTCGTATTCGCATTAGAAGCATCAAATGCATCTGCAATAGGCGTACCACCCTGTGCAACGTCATAGAAAGTTAACTTGTACGACTCGGATGTTACCAATGGGCTAAAGGTTTCCGATTCTGCTTTGACACATTCATCGTAATCTTTTACGGTGGGTGCAGGAGTTGCAGGTTTCAAATTAACAGCTACAGATTGCGCCTTGCCCATACAACCATTACCATCTACCTGTTGACCTTGCGCATAATATACATGGTATTGTTCTACCTCGAAGGCCGTTTCTGTTATTTGTTGTGTAAGTCCCTCGTCTGTATAGAACACCACTGTATCTGCCAATGTATTCTCTCCTATCGCATCGGTCAAATTGATGGAAGCAGGCAAACAAACACCTGGTAGCATTACTACATCTACCATGGGTTCTTGTTTATTAACGCTTAGTTTTTTTGAAGCTTCGCCTACACAGTCACTTGTCTTATCGGTAACAAAGACGGTGTATTTTTTGTCGTCCGAAACCGCTTTAGAAGTACCATTTCCGACGATAGTTCCAGCTTCATTCTTCCATACATAGCTATACGTTCTATCTTCTATTTTATTGGTAATTTCAGAAGAAATGGTTACTTCGGGTTTTTTACATGTAATCGTTGTGGTGTCGGTAGTTAGTTTGATGATTGGCAGGATCTTACGATCTTTCAACACAATGCTTGTATCTTTTGCACATCCATACTGATTGGTACCTGTAACCGTATAAGTTCCTGCATCGCTCACTTCAATGCTCTCATCGTCCGAGCCTGTACTCCATTTATAAGTAAGTGCACCGCTTGCGGTTAATGTATTAATTCGACAATACTGTACCGAATCAGTAGCAGCTATCTCTACCTTAGGCAAATCGGTGCGTTGTGGAACGACAATGGAGTCTTTTTCTACACAACCATTAACCGCGGTTGCCGTTACAAAATACTTAGCAGAATCGCTTACGGTAATAACCGCATCGCTACCTACGTTGCTTAATCCTGCATCGTCTTTTTTGGTCCAACTATAGCTTTGCATTTCCACGTTGCTGACAGTAGCTGTTAATTTTGCATCGGGCAACAAACAAGTCAAGGTATCATTCGACGATGCAATAGACAACACTGGTTTTGTTTGATCTGCATCGATTGTGACATCTTCGTAAGCAGAACAACCATTATCGCCTACTACTGTAACACGATAGGTATCCTTCTTATCTACCGTTGCTGCATGGGTCGTATTATCTACTCCAATCACATTGGTACTCCATGTATAAGTAATATTTTGGTTACCTATTTCGGTAGCATTGCTAATAGAAGGCACCAATGACAAGGTATCTTTATCGGCTGCACAAGTAAGAGCAGTTGCAGGTTTACCCGCAGCATCCAATACCGACACTGACACAATAGGATCTTTGGTATTGCTTAAAATCGTTTTTACTGCCGATGCCGAACAGCCATTGTTAGGATTGGTTACTGTTACTTGATATACATTGGCTTTATCTACGGTGATTGAACTACTTGTAGAAGCGTTTGTATCGTTCCATTTGTAAGTTACGCCCGATACCGTACTTGATGCGGTTAGTTCTAACGAAGTAAGCGTACAAGTCAAAGTACTATCGTTAATCGCATACAAACCTGATGGCATGGAAATTTTAGCATCCGGCGCTACAAAATCTTCTTTTACAGTAAGGGTTAAAGCATCCGATGCACAATTATCAGCCGAATAGCCCACAACCGTATAAGTTCTTGGCGAGACATCTTCTCGCGACAAATTTAATTCATCGTCTGTTGTTACTGTACCATTAGCATCGGTCCACTTGTAGGTTGAAGTACCCGAAACCGTTACCGTTTGGGTTTGGTTATTACACTTAAGTGTAACGTCTTCTTCCGTAAGCGAAATGGTGGGTTTTGCCAACACCTGTACAGTAACCTTGGTTGGTGTTTCGCTGGGGCACTTACCATTTTCGGTATTGATGATATAGTAATTCTTTGGACCAAATGCCTTATTCAACTCGATAACAGGTTCTGCTGTAAGTGGGTCTTGCTTCATTACTCCAGTGGCATCTTCTTCGTAATATTGCAAGCTGAATTTATCCGAACCTACCAACGACGAAAGCGACAACTTTTGGGTACTTGTAGGATCGGCACAAGTTTTGCAAGTAGCGTTTTCACCCACCAAATCATTTAGCTCCACATTGCCAGAAATGGGTTTCACTGTCAATGTTTGTTTATCTTTCGCAGGACTATTAGTCCACGAATCGTAGGGTATGCCATTAGATTCGGTTACATGCATTTTAAATTCTTCGTCCGCTTGTGCAATAAAGGTAATTGTTAAGGTTGCTGTGGCTTTTGATGGGAAAGTTGCAATCTCCCACTTTCCGTTTTGATAATCACCCATATCGTAATCAAACTGCTTCGCATTATCAACTACACCTTGGTTGCCCGACCACGTTTGCCATAATTTTACATCGCTCAAATCGGCATCACCTTCATTTGTTATGGTTGCTGTTAACGTAATGGTATCTCCGAAACAAGGATTAGCATTCGATAACAAATAAGTCAACGTAAAGTCAGCACAATCTTTAACGCTCAACGTGGTATACGTTTTTTCTTCGGTACCACATCCGTTGGTTGCTTTGTAAGTAAGTTTTTTGCCATCGTGACTCTCGATAGATAGTTTGTCAATAGAGGTAATGGCATCTCCTGCTAAATACCATCCTTGCCCTGTAATATCTGTACCACCATTGTCGACCGTTACTGCTGGCAATGTCAATGCTGTGCCTGCACATAAATCACCCAAGGTGGGTTCATCTAACGTAAACGAAGGTTTATTAAGAATCGACATACTATTCGACGCAATTGCCACCGTTTCACTGGCTGTATATTCATTCGTACCCGATCTGCTTACATAGGCCGACGAATTGAAAGCTTTTTCAACATTGGTTAGTGTAATTGTTAACTTATTCTTCGTTCTTTTTGCAAGTGTGCCAACGGACCAAATAAATTGCTCGTTCCGTTTACTAACAGATGGAGGCAATTCAAAGGTTTGATCCGCAAGACCTGTAATGGTTACCTCAACACCTGTTTGATCCATGGTCTCGGATGTATTGGTCAACGTCAAGGTCAATGTAACATTACCACCTTTACAAACTTTTGTCGCAGGGTTTGCTGTATATTCTAACAGAAACTCAGAACAATCATTTACCGTAACTGTCGCAGGGTTACCATCTATTGGATCACATACCTTTGATGATTGTGACACAGTAACATAATAACGATAGTTTTTATCGACTGCTTTTATTAGCGGGTTGGTAGTGTATGTTGCTTGGTTTTCACCAACAACAGCAGTGTAATTAATACCACCATCGGTCGATTCGTACCATTGGTATTGCAAATCGTCACCCGTTGCTTTTACTTTTAGAGTCGCCTTTGTATCGCTACAGATGGTCGTATCTTTCACATCTGTAACAATGGTTATTGATTTTACATCTACTGTTACGGGTAGTATTACACTCGCATCTACTGTATTTGTACAATAAGCATCTTTTACTTGTGTAAAGGTAAAGGTAGCTTTTGATGTTGGATTCACTGCAAACGAAGATTCTACGCCAGACTCATCTTTGGTGCCCAAATTAGCAATATCAAAGGTTTGTGTAGCGTCATTCATTTCTCTTAGCATGGTGAGGGTGTACTGACCTAACCCACCAGCAATGGTATAGTTGATCTTTGTAGAACCGCCGGTACAAATTGCACCTTTTTCAGCACTGATTGATTCTAACACAGGTCGTTGGCGTACGGTAAGCTTAGCCGCATTACTTGGAACGGCAGCTGTCGAGCCGTTCGATGTAGATGCGACTACACGGTAATAGGTTACATTAGGGTTTGTATAAACGGGATTCTCTATGCTATACTCTAACTTTGTTGCGCCAGCAATATCTACCCAATTGATTTTATCTGAGCTTTTTTGCCATTGGTAGGTATCTGCCACATTTGCTTCCGCAGTAAACGTTACTTTTTCTCCTTCACAGACAATTGCATCTGCTGGATGTTTGGTAATAGTAATAGCAGGAAATGTAGCATAAATGGTTGCCACATTAGTAAGCGCAAACAAACCGCATATTGACTTATCAGTTCCATATTCCAAAACCTGATCCATTGTTTCGAGCGAATTGGCTATAATTACTCGATAATTGACAGGCGAGTTTTCTGGTTTTACATGCAAAGTATCTTTATTCTGTACAGGTGCTGCCAACAGGTTAGTCCATCCTCCTTTACCTACTTGTTGTTGCCACATGTAGTATGGATTTGTCATCATGCCACTCATCATGTTAGAGGTAAGCACTTCCTTTTCCCCTGCAACAATGGTAGCAGACGAAGTTCCATTACTACAAAGCAATTCGGCTTCAGGAGCACATACACTAAATGAAATATCGTCAATCAACAAGTCATTACCATTGTTACCTGCAGGCATATTGTTCACTAACTGTATGGTTACAGGACTTTCCTCTAAGGCGCCCGAGTTAAACATGGCAGAAATTTGTTGCCAACCTGATTTTACATCAATATTATCCACCTCATAGGTATCAATAATACTACCATTAGCACCGCCTCTGCGGAGCACAAATTTAGCGCCAATTGGATCTGCATTGGAGATGTTGGCTTTCATAAACCATGCCGAGAAATTGATATAGGTATTATCGCAAATGTTATCTACCGTACGTTGATAAATAAGGTCTTTTCCATCCGATCCATCTTGACAGTTTACCAACAACATACCGCCATACATACCTTCTACCACAGCACCCTGTGTATGATCATATGTATCCTTAAACCAATATTTGTTTGGGGTTTGACAATCTGTGCAAGAATTAGCGCTACTACTTATTTCGTCACATCCAGCCCACTTTGGGTTGGCAACAATGGCATACTCTCCACCATTTTTAACAGGCACACATGATGACTTATAGTTATAACTTGGAACAAAATCAGACGAAGCACGATTCTCTGCTTCTGCTAATTGTCCAAAATCATCCGTAAACAAAACTTTGGTACTTTCGCTATTACACTTAACTGCTGGAGTAATTTTAATGGTAGCTTCAATACCAGTTGTCGTATCCTCCACCTTGTAGGTATAGCTTCCATCTACTACCAAACTATAAGTTGCATTCGTTTCTCCACTAATAATCGTATAATCGGCATCGTCTGGTGCTTTTTTATACCATGCATAATCGCCATTACTACCCAAACCACCTTTTGCGGTTAGCGTAATATTGTCTTTCATGTAGTAGGGAGGATTTTGCGATACTGCAATTGACATAGACCCTGCAATGGTAATAATCACTTTATCACCGGGAGTAAAATCAAAAGTAAGAATCAGCATCGTATTGGCGCTTTTGCAATCAATACGGGCACCTTTAACCGGATTGCTACCTACATAATATTCTTGTGTAGATGCGCCATTAACTTTAGAGGTTGCATTGTTTACAAACTCTATGTTCTTATTCAACAACGAAGAGGTACTTTTATTCGTCTTGGCAATGTAGAAATAGTTATTCCCTTTACTCAAGTCCTTAACTACCCAAGTAAATTTACCATTCACCGATTCTTGCGCATCCGACCATACGTAATTTGCACTCGTAGGATTTGAGTCATTATTATTGGTGGTGTAGCGCACATAGTAAGTAGTTGCGTATGCACTACTTGCAAACAATACAAACAACATCATCATGACAAGCTTTTTGAGTGCAAAGCTTATCCCTTTTGCAACATGCGGTGTAATTTTTAACTTCATAGTATGTGTGTTTTGATTAATTTCTTAAATGTTTAGCTTACAAATTTAGGCTTATTTTTCCTAAAAATGCACAAAAAAATCTCGTTTCTGCCCCGAAACGAGATTTTATCATTGAATTGTTAAATTATTGAATTCGTTTTTGCACAGTACAAATGCAAATGTGCATCCTACATCTTGGTTTTTAGTAGCAACCTGGTAAAAGCTTGCTTGGTGGTTAACGGGAAATCTGCACCCATAATCCATCCGTAGTAACCTGGATCGTTTTGCAAAACATCTGCCACCGGCTGACCTTTGTATTTGCCAAAATTGATTACCTCTACCCCTTTATCGTTATACACAATACGACCTGCAAAATCTACATTTTTAGAAGTGCAAGTGTAATCGGCTAAAAAGGCCATATCGTTTTGCAAATCGGGATATACATCCAATTGTGCTTTTAAAATATCATAAGTAGCCTGTGTATCTGCCATCGCCGCATGAGCATCGGTCAAGTCTGCTTTGCAATAAAATTTATAGGCAGCCGACAACGTACGTTGCTCTTTTTTGTGGAAAATAGTTTGTACATCAACCATTTTTCGCGTTGAAAGATCGATATCTACATCGGCACGCAAAAACTCTTCTGCCAACATGGGCAAATCGAAACGAGCAGAATTGTAACCCGCCAAATCGGCTCCTTTAAAATCGGCAGCAATTTTTTTTGCCATCTCTTTAAAGGTGGGACAATCTTTTACATCCTCGTCTGTAATACCATGCACAGCCGTAGAATCTGCAGGGATAGGCATACCTGGATTGATTCTATAGGTGAACGATTCCTCGTTTCCGTTGGGATATACCTTAATATATGCTATCTCTACTATACGGTCGTTGGCAATGTCTAACCCGGTTGTTTCTAAATCAAAAAATACAATGGGATTTTTTAAGTTTAACTTCATATTACAAAGTCATTGGTGTTAACAACATGGTTGTTTGGGTATTTTCTGCTTGCGTAACGGGAAGCAACAAGATAGGACGAGTAGCATCAATTAGTTTAATTTCTACTTGCTCCGAGGGTAAATTTTGCAAAATACCACTCATGTATTTCGCTTTTACACCAATTTCTAATGGAGAACCCGAGAATTGACAAGGCAAAGACTCTTCGCCCGATAACGAAAAGTCGATATCTTGGCTCAATAAGAATACTTTACCCTCTTCGAAGCGCATACGCACCAAATTATTATCAGAAGCACAAAGCGACACACGATCAAACGCCATTTTTAGACCATCCGTATCTAAAATAGCCGAAATAACGGTCTCTTGTGGAATTACAGCTTTGTAATTGGGGAAACGACCTTCTATCAAGCGAGATACCATGCGATAGTTTGCCGTTTGAATCAACAACGCCGAACCATCAAAATAAATACGAACATCACCTTGTTGTTTGGTAAGCAAGGTTTTAAGTGTATTAGCTGTTTTTCCTGGTAGGATAAAATTAGCAGGTTCGCTAAAGGTCTTATCGGTTAATTGATACAAAGCCAATTGACGAGCATCGGTAGCCACAAAATTAAGACCATCTGGAGTCATATCGACATAAATACCTTGCAAAACAGGACGCAATTCGTCGTCGCAAGTAGCAAATGCGGTATGAGCAATGCCTTTTTGTAGGGTTGCTACATCTAACGATAATTCTGCTGTTTTTTCTTGTACCAACGATTTGGCTTGTGGATATTCTTCTGCCGATTGTCCGATGTAATTGTATTTGCCGCCCAAAGTAGTAATCTCTACCGAATAACTACGTTCGTCTATGGTAAAAGTAAGGGGCTGTTCGCCTAACTTGGGCAGAATTGCACCAATTTGATTTCCCAACAACAAAATATCTATGCTTCCTTCTACCTCGTCCACTTGCATAGAACCAGACAAAGTAGTATCGCCATCAGATCCGGTAATGGTTAGCACATTATCTTTTACCGAAAAATACAAAAAGTTAAACACAGGATTGGTGTTTTTTCCACCTAAAACGCGCGATATTACCTGAACGCGTTCTGCCAATTGAGATGAAGAACAAGTGAATTTCATATTATCGTTGATTATTCAAAGCTTCGCTTTTTATGATTTTTGTTGATTCGTTTAGCCGACAAGCAACAAATGACTAGTGACAAGCGACTATCAACTAGTATCCGTCAAAGTTAGTAATTTTTTTATTGCAAACAATTGCAAACGTTATTTTGCATATCGTTTACGTCTAAATATTTGATATACAGCCGAAAAAGTTATTAACAAAATCAACGGAACTGCCATGTTAGCCAATTGCCACATAAGTCGGTCTGCACTCATCTTTTGTTTATCCAACAAACGAAGCGTAAGTTGTCGATTACGAAGTTGCATCCATCCATCGTCGTCTGCCAGATAATTAACTGCATTTAGCACAAAATTACCATTACCAAATTGCTGGTTCATGTAAGAATCATAACCCAACGGCAAGGGCTCATACCCCTCGCCAAAACCTCTTAATTCGTTGGCAATAATAGAACCATCTGCCACTACAATCATTTTGGTGGGCACGCTTTGTTTTTGTATTGCCTTACCCTTAACATCCACTCCTTTGGGTGCCATTCTATTGGCAAATACCGAAGTAAACTCGCCCTCGAACAAAGCCGCCACGGGCAAATTTCGATAGGCAAAATACGGCGAATCGGGCGAAAGATTGACCACCGATACCGACAATGGCATAGGCGCTTTCTCGATAGCAGTATGTGCCGATGTTGCCAACAACACAGTCTTGGCAATTTGGGCATTTTGCTGTTCGCCCACCAACTCAATAAACGAGGCAAATTCTGCCTTAACAGGAGCTAAATTACGAGTAATTACGTGTGCTGGCGAGGGCATTAGCAAAGGACTGTAATACCAGGGAGCAGGCTGAAATTCGTCTTGTCCTGCCGCATCATCCACTTTAATGGGCACCAACGCACATTGAACATCCAACAACAACATGGATGTTAAACGAATACCATAAGTAAACAATTGATCGGTTAAATTTACCTCGTTTGCTTTGCCTACCTCACCATTGGTCGCCACCCCATCCACTAACCACAACACACGCCCGCCACGCATGATGTATTGGTCGATGATAAATTTATCACTTTCCGAAAAACTACTTTCGGGTTGCGCAATTATCAGTACTTTATAGGGGTATAACATACTGGCATCAGCTCCTAACACGCCCCTATCTACTTGATAGTAACGTGCCAATTGCGTGGTAATGTCGTGCACGTAGGGCTCAGTTAATTCGCCATGTCCTTCTAAAAAGGCAACTTTATCTACTTGCTTGGTCGATAAGATGCGGATAGCATCGGTCATTTCGTATTCTAAATTCTCGATAGAAATGTTTAGATTTTCTTCTCCCGATTTTCCGGCGATGTTTTTAAGGAGCGAAACTGCAATGGTATCGTTGCCAGCAGACACCACCGCCCACGGAAAGATGATTTTTTGTTGCATCTGACCTTCGGCATCTCTATCGTGCACCACAACGGGTTTTAATCCATTGCTCTCTAATCGGGCATAATTTTCTTGGCGTTGTTTTTGAGAGGATGCTTGCGATGGATTTTCTATCGACAATCGAATACCGTGAGAGGCGTAAGCATCCATATCACGCAAAATATCTTGAGTAGCCTGTTTTAAGCGCAAAAATCCCATATTCAAATCGCCATCTAAATAAAGGGTAATAGAAAGGGGCTTTTCTTGGCTTTTGAGCAATTGGCGGGTTTGTTTAGACAAGGTATATCTTTTCTCGGACGTCAAGTCTAATCGAATGACCATTTTATCGAAAACAAATAAGGCAAGCAAGGCTACAACAGCCGGAAGTGCATCTTTATAGGACCATGCCTTTTTAAAGGTAACAAACAACACAAGAGCCGTTATTACCACAAAGTAACACACATCGCGCATATCCAACACTCCGCGCGAAATGGCATCATAATGCGAACTAATGCCCAATCGGCTTATCACATCTTGCACCATAGCATTGGAAAATAAAGCAGCAATAAAATCAAAGCCGATGTACACAAAGAAACAAGCAAATGCAGATAGCACAAAAGCTACCACCGAGTTATCGGTATAAGAAGAAATACATACGCCTATTGCCACATAGACCATCGCCAAAAAAATCAAACCGATAAATGAGCCCCAGAAAGCACCCATATCTAAATTGGCGAAAGTAGTACCCAACATACAGACCGAAACGAAATAGACCAAAGTAGGTAGCAATGCCAAGATGACCAAAAACAAACTTGACAGGTATTTTGCAGCTACTATTTGCCAGCGCGTAATGGGTTTGGTTTGCAACCATTCGATAGTACCTTGCTTGTATTCGTCCGAAAAACAGCGCATGGTAAGGGCTGGAATCAAAAACAGGAACAACCAAGGTGCCAAGGTAAACAATCCGTCTAACTGAGCATATCCACTATCCAAAACATTGTTTTCGCCAGGTATCAGCCACAAAAGTGCTCCGGTCAGCAACAAAAACACACCGATAAAGAGCGACCCAATTGGCGTCGAAAAAAAACCGGCTATTTCTTTTTTTAGCAATGCGTACATTTAATTGATTTTTTTAGGTTATTTTTGTACTTTGCAAATTGTCACAAAGGTAATAAAAATATTTTATTGACGAATTGACGAATCGACGAATCGGTTAATCGTCTAATCAAACTTATCGACTAAACGACTCAACGCCTAAACTATGAAAAAATACTGCCTACTTGCCCTATGCTTATGCTTATCACTCATAACTTGGGGGAATAATACGACATACACTCCTTATAAGATAAAAGCGCAGTTTATTGGAGGATATATTTATCCGCACGACAAATCGCTTATCGATCCACTAACCAAAGGTCCTGCTTTGGGTGGCGAAGTGGCTTTTGAATGGGCAAGCGACGGCAGCAAAGATTGGCACAAGCATTTCAACAATCCCGATGTAGGTTTAGCACTGCAAGTAATTGACCTGGGCAACCCCGATGTTGCAGGACAAATGATTGGCGTATATCCTTATATCAACTTGCCGATGGCAAAAAACGACATCGTATCGTTCAACGTTAAAATAGGTGGTGGCTTGGGTTTTGCCACCCGTCCTTGCGACATTGCAGCCGCTGTAGCCGACCCTCGCAGCATCAAAGAAAAAGCGGGCGATTACAACTTTGCCATAGGCGGACCCGTTAGTTTTGCCATTGCTGCAGGCTTAAACGTAGATGTAAAAGTACACAAAAACGTAGCCCTCACAGCCGATTTCACCTACAATCACTTTTCGAGTGCCAGTTTGTACCAACCCAATGCAGGGCTAAACATGTTTAATGGGTACTTGGGGGTGAAATACTTGATAGAAAGGATAAATGAGAAAGGAGAAATGAGAAAGGTTGACGAGACTAGGTCGGTTGCTGAGCATGTCGAAGCGCCCAATGAAATAAAAACTCCTAACTCCTCACTCCTAACTCCTAACTCATTGAAACGTTGGAGCGGCGAGGTAATTCTATCGGGCGGTGCCAAAAAACTGTATTATAAAGATACACAATACTTTCCCATTGCGAGTTTGAATGTAGCGGGATATTACCACACGTGCCGTCAACACCGCATTGGTATTGGTTTAGACCTATTTTTTGATGGAGCTTACCGACAAACGGTTGCTCCAGATGCCAAAGGTGTTTATAAATGGACAGACGAATACACCCAGTTTGGGCGCACTTGTACTCCCGACGAAAAATTCTCCAACAAACTACGTTTTGGCATTAACATCGCCAACGAACTAACCATTGGCAAGGTAGGTATTTTTGCACACGTGGGCATTTACCTATACGACCCCATCAAAAACATGGAGCCTGCCAAAGAAGCACTTGATGCTTTAAATGGCAAAGGAGAACCCATCAACAAAGGCATCTTTTACCCTTACGACATTCAGAATGAAGATGGTTGGAACTATTTTCGCATTGGGGTAAAATACCACATCACCCCTCATTTTTTAGTAAATGTAAGTTTTAAAACCCACCTACAAAAAGTTGAATTTGCCGAATTTGGCATCGGATATGCTTTTTAACAACGATAGCAGATGAAAAAGTACCTTATTATATTGATAGCCATTCTTGCTTTGGTATTTTCTATTTGGGGATACATGGGATTAAGATCTTCTTCGGTATCCAAGCAAGTTGATGTTTTTACGGCTCTACCCGAAATTCCTTACAGTTTGATTCGCATCAACCAAGTAGGCAATCTCAGCAATGCTTTGCTGTACGACAACAGCTATTGGCAAGATGTAAGCAATTTGGCTAACTTTCATGCTTTAAACGATTTAATTGTACATTTAGATTCGATAAAAGAAAACGAACTATCCATCCAATCTTTTTTATCCAATCGAACCATCTATTTTGCCAGTTTCATCGACAGCAACGAAACCGTATCCAACTTGTGGTTTGCCCAAATTTCGCAAGACGAATGGAGCAAAATAGAAAACATCATGCTCAAAAACATTCCCAACGGCTACTTTTTTGCCTACGAGAATGGCATATTCTTGGTAAGTGCCGATAAAAAACTAATCAATCGTTCGCTGCAACAAATTAAGAGCGAAACATCGGTATTAGCGCAAGAAAAAGAATTTGAAAGTATCTACAAAACGGCTGGCAAACAAGCTGTATTTAATTGGATTTTTAACATGCACACTCTTTGTCGTTTGGAATTGAAAGACCTTACAGAACAAGGAGAAAGAATGATGCAGAACATGCGACAATATGCCAAATGGTGTTGTTTTGACGGCATCATCGAAGGCGATAAACTTACCTTAAATGGGTTTGCGCAAAATGCAGCAAGTACGCACTACACCACCCTGTTGCAACAACAAGAAACCAAGCGAAACACATTGGTAGAGCGCATGCCCTACAATACCTATTTTTATTTTCATTTGTCGCTATCGGACATTGATGCTTACCGCAGCAAATTAGAAACACTTGCCAGCAAAGACAGCATTGATATTTTATCGGACGGATATGCATTAGAGACTCCTACGGGCGAAAGTCCTCTGCTCTTTTTTAGGGAGTTTTTTGGAGGCGAAATTGCCTATGCGTGGTCGCCTGTGGGTCCATTTGTCGTTATCAAATTGATTGAGCCCAAAAGAGCATCCGATAAACTAAAATACATGGTAGAAGACATGGGATACGGAGCCAAATGCAAAAAAGAAGGTGGTTTTACCATCTATACTTTTCCAAGCAACGGATTTGCAGGATGCGTTTTTGGCAACTACTATACCCTTGACGAAGAGCACATTATCGTTATAGACGACAAAATGGTTATTGCACCTACATCCTCGTTTGCACGTTACATCGCTGGCAGAAAATCCAACACACAAACCTTGCAATGCTCACCCAATTACCAAGATGCCAACCGCTCTTTGCTAACCGAATCGAACCTATCCATGTACATCAATTTGCCCTACATGGTACGCAATGCAGAACGCTTTGTATCGGGCGAAACACTTGCCTGGGTTAAGCAAACACAAAGTTTGTGGAAAAACTTTTCGACCTTCTGCCTACAAGCCGAAAACGATTTATCGGGCAACTCTTTTCAGCACCTGTTTATTCAATACAACAAGGTAATGGATGTTGATGCTACCGCTTTGCTTGCCGATAACAAGGCAGAAGAAATGCCCGAAGCAGCAGAAACGGAACCTACCGAAAGTGATTTAGAGGATAACGACGACATTCAAGAAAGCCACAAAGAAGCAGAAATTGAAGTTGAGACCGAAACCGAAAAAGAAGAACAAGAACCAGCCAAAGAAAGCACAAAACGAACCATCAGCAACCAAAAAGCCTTGTGCAGTGCCAGCTTAGATTACCCAGCTGTATGCGCTCCTCAACTGGTAAAAAATCACTATACAGGCGAAAATGAAATTGCCATACAAGATAGCCATAACCAACTTTATTTGATAGATGGAACAGGCAAAATTTTGTGGAAAAAATCGTTATCAGAACGTCTGTTGGGCGCAATTACACAAATAGACCTATACAAAAACAACAAGTTGCAAATGGCATTTGTCACCGAAAAACACTTGTATGTTATCGACAGAAATGGTCAGTTTGTTAAAGGTTTCCCCATAACACTGCCCCAAGAAGCCACCCAAGGGTTAAGTGTATGCGATTACGACGGAAACAAAAACTACCGTTTCTTTGTTACTTGCAACAAGGGTCAAATTTTGCTCATCAAAGCAGATGGCACATCCCCAAGCGATTGGCAATTTACGGGCAGCAAAGAAAGTTTGCTATCGTCCGTACAATACCTAAAGCAGCAAAACAAAGATTTTCTTGTAACATACGACGAGGACAAGTGTTATTTTTTGAATCGACAAGGTAAAGAACGCATACATGCCGACAATCAGTTGAAAAAGGCACAAAACGGTCTGTTCTATGCAGACGCCGTTGGGTCTAACCATCGATTTATTGCCACTTCGCCCAATGGCGAAATGCTGTATATTTACGGCAACGATGTTCAAAAAAGCTCGCTAAAAGAATACAGCAAAAATCACTTATTCACCTTGTTTAAAGGAAATTACGGCAATTATTATATCTTTTTGGACAAACAAGGGTTGGATGTGTACGACAGGGATATGAACCTATACATGCAAGACGAGCAAGTAGTAGGCGGAAACCAACCTACGCTGCTTATGCACGGCAGCAAAATGGCGGTATATGACAGCCAGCAATCCTGCTGGATTATATACAATTTGGTGAGCAAGCGAAAAGCCTATCAGATTTTTGCATCAGACACACCACTCGCCTATTTTGGCAACTTTAAGCCCTACGCTTCACCTTGTTTGGTTGTTACCGAAGGCAAACAGCTAAAGTGGTACAAGATAAATGAGAAAGTTGCGATTAAGTGAGAGCAAAACAAGTTTACTTGGTTTTGCCGAACGTGAGCAACTTATTACATGATTTTAGGCATCGGCTCAGCATAACCCATGTAAACATGGTTTCTGCATTCACCTCGCGCTAAAATTCATGAGGACGAAGTCCGAATAAATGAGAAATGACTTATGACTTGTGACTTGTGACTTTAGACTATTTTTATTACCTTTGTAAGCATTTAATTTGAGACACATGATAGTATTTTTTAAAACCCAGAGCAACAACATTTTAGCTGTTCAAAGCACAGAAACTTTATCGGCTAATAATATCGAAAAATTAGTATGGTTGTTCGACAATGCCACCCTATTGAACGAAAATATCATTGAGGGTAGCTACATCGGACCTCGTCGAGAAATGATTACGCCATGGAGTACCAATGCGGTTGAAATTACCCAAAACATGGGCATTACAGGCATCGCACGTATCGAAGAATACTATCCCAACCAAGGCGATGCATCGTTCGACCCCATGTTGCAACGCAAATACGAAGGGTTAGATCAAGAATTGTTTACCATCAACAAACAACCAGATCCCATTGTTTACATAGACGACATTGAAGCCTACAACCAACAAGAAGGTTTGGCGCTAAATGCAGACGAAATGGCATACCTAAATGGCATTGCCGAAAAATTGGGTCGCAAACTAACCGACAGCGAAGTATTTGGTTTCTCGCAAGTAAACTCGGAACACTGCCGTCACAAAATTTTTAACGGCTTGTACATTATCGATGGCGAAGAAAAAGAATTATCGCTATTCAAACTGATTAAAAAGACTTCGGAAACCAATCCTAACACCTTGGTCTCTGCATACAAAGACAACGTAGCCTTTAACGAAGGTCCCGAAATTGAACAATTTTCCCCCAAAAGTGGCGACAAACCCGACTTCTTTGAAATCAAAAAAATAAAATCGGTTATTTCGTTAAAAGCCGAAACCCACAACTTCCCCACTACCGTAGAACCTTTCAACGGGGCTGCAACAGGTACAGGTGGCGAAATTCGCGACCGTTTGGGCGGAGGTAAAGCCAGTTTGCCTATTGCGGGTACAGCTGTGTATATGACCTCTTATCCTCGCATGGAGGCTGGTAAAAGTTGGGAAGAAAGCATCAAAGAACGCAACTGGTTGTACCAAACTCCCGAACAAATCCTGATCAAAGCATCGAACGGTGCTTCTGACTTCGGTAACAAATTTGGTCAACCCCTTATTTGCGGTTCGCTTTTGTGCTTTGAACACGAAGAAGACGATAAACAATACGGTTTTGACAAAGTAATTATGCTTGCTGGTGGCGTTGGTTTTGGTACCATGCGCGATGCCCTTAAAGGCGAGCCTCAAGTAGGCGAAAAAGTAGTGGTACTTGGTGGCGACAACTACCGCATCGGTATGGGCGGTGGTGCTGTATCGTCGGTAAATACCGGTCAATATGCCAACGCTATTGAGCTTAACGCTGTTCAACGTGCTAACCCCGAAATGCAAAAACGTGCTGCTAACGTTATTAGAACCTTAGCAGAAAGCGATAACAACCCCATTGTTTCTATTCACGACCACGGTGCAGGCGGTCACTTAAACTGCTTGTCAGAATTGGTAGAAAGCACGGGTGGTAAAATTGACATGAGCAAACTTCCTATTGGCGACCCTACCCTTTCTGCCAAAGAAATTATTGGTAACGAAAGCCAAGAACGTATGGGCTTGCTTGTTAAAGAAGATGACCTTGCGCTTATTAACCGCATTGCCGACCGCGAACGCTCGCCTATGTATGTAGTGGGCGAAACCACAGGCGATATGAACTTTGTGTTTGAACAAGCCGATGGCGAAAAACCCATCAACCTACGTTTGGACTACATGATTGGCAAACCACCTCGTACCGTTATCAACGACAAAACCGTAGAGGCTAACTTTGCTAATCCTGCTACCGATGCTGCTCAAATTGAAAGTTACGTTAAGCAAGTATTGAGCATGGAGCACGTGGCTTGTAAAGACTGGTTAACCAACAAAGTGGACCGTTCGGTAACAGGTAAAATTGCCCGTCAACAATGTGCAGGCGAATTGCAATTACCCCTTAACGACTTGGGCGTTGTTGCCTTAGACTACCGTGGCAAAGAAGGTATCGCTACCTCAATTGGTCATGCTCCGCTTGCAGCCCTTGCTAACCCCGAAGCTGGTTCTGTATTGGCAATTTCCGAAGCCCTTACCAACATTGTTTGGGCACCCCTAAGCAACGGCATTGAGAGCGTATCGCTATCTGCCAACTGGATGTGGCCTTGCAAAAACGAAGGTGAAGACGCTCGCCTTTACAAAGCCGTTGAGGCTTGTAGCGATTTTGCATGCAGCTTAGGCATCAACATCCCAACTGGTAAAGACAGTTTGTCGATGACCCAAAAATACGGCGACAAAAAAGTATTATCGCCTGGTACCGTTATCATCTCGGCAGGTGCCGAAGTGGCAGACGTTAAACAAGTAGTTAGCCCTGTTGTTAAAAACGACAAGAGCAGTTCTATTTATTACATCGACTTCTCGTTTGACAACCTAAAATTAGGCGGTTCGGTATTGTACCAATGTTTAGGCAAAATTGGTAACGATGTACCAACCGTACAAAACCCAGAATATTTTGCCGATGCATTTAACAGCATCCAAGCATTGATTGCCAATAATTACATCATGGCAGGTCACGACATTTCGGAAGGTGGCTTAATTACCGCACTACTCGAAATGACCTTTGCGAACACAAAAGGCGGCTTATGCATCAACCTATCTTCGCTTGCCGAAAAAGATACGGTTAAATTGTTATTCTCCGAAAATCCAGGGGTATTTATCCAAACCAAAAACAACGTTGAAGTAGAAAAACTACTTACCGAAAACGGCATTGGTTTTGCGAAAATTGGTTACCCCATCGAAGAACGCAGTTTGATTGTTGTAAAAGACGAAGAAAAATACACCTTCAACATTGACGCTATGCGCGATGTTTGGTATCGTCCATCGTACTTGTTAGATCGCAAACAAAGCGGCGAGCAATGCGCTAAAGAACGTTTTGAAAACTACAAAAACCAACCCCTTGATTTGGCTATTTTGTCAAGCTTTACAGGTCAACTTTCGCAATTTAACTTGCAAACCCCACACGCCGAAAGTGGCATCAAAGCTGCCATCATCCGCGAAAAAGGTACCAACGGCGAACGCGAAATGGCATACGCTCTTTACCTTGCAGGCTTTGACGTAAAAGACGTACACATGACCGACTTGGCATCGGGACGTGAAACCTTAGAAGACATCAACATGATTGTATTCTGCGGTGGTTTCTCTAACTCGGACGTTTTGGGCAGTGCCAAAGGTTGGGCAGGCGGTTTCTTGTACAACGAAAAAGCGAAAAAAGCGTTGGATAACTTCTATGCTCGCAAAGACACCTTGAGTTTGGGTATTTGCAACGGTTGCCAATTGATGGTTGAACTAAACCTTGTTAACCCCGAACACGAAAAACGTACCAAAATGTTGCACAACAACTCGCACAAGTTTGAATCGAACTTTGTGGGCCTAACCATTCCTCAAAACAATTCGGTTATGTTTGGCAGCTTGTCAGGTAGCCGTTTGGGTATTTGGGTGGCACACGGCGAAGGTAAATTCTACCTTCCTATGGGCGAGGAAAATTACAACATCATTGCTAAATACACCCACGCAGGTTATCCTGCTAACCCCAACGGTTCTGATTACAACGTAGCAGGTATTTGCTCGGCTGACGGTCGTCACTTGGCGATGATGCCTCACTTGGAACGTGCTATTTTCCCATGGCAATGGGCGCACTACCCTGCTGGTCGTCAAGATGAGATTACACCTTGGGTAGAAGCGTTTGTTAATGCCTTCAACTGGATTAAAAATAATAAATAGTCGCTTTGCGACGACTAATCGACTAATCGACTAATCGGTTAATCGAACATGTTACTAAAATTATTCATAGCATTCTTTAAAATAGGAGCCTTCACCTTTGGTGGAGGCTACGCTATGATATCGGTCATAGAGAACGAAGTCGTAAACAAGAAAAAATGGTTATCCGACCAGGAATTTGTAGATATGTTGGCAATGGTACAAAGCCTACCTGGTCCTATCTCTATCAATTCGTCTGTTTACGTTGGCTATAAACAAAAGGGAGTGTTGGGTGCTATTGCCGCGGCAGTGGGCACAGCACTCCCTTCTTTTATCATCATTCTGCTACTTGCCATTGTGTTTACCGATGTAAACGATCACCCCACCATCGAAAAAATTTTTAAAGGCATACGTCCGGCTGTAGTTGCATTGATTGTTGCACCCCTAATACGATTGGCAAAAAAAACGGGCATAACCTACAAAACCGTCATCATACCCATTGTTGCTGCATTGGCAGTTTGGTTGGGTAACATATCACCCATTTATATCATCATAGGTGCCGCTTTGGGAGGTATCTTCTATCAACAAATACAAAACACAAAAAAATGAGCTTGTATCTGACACTATTTTGGATATTCTTTAAAATCGGGTTATTCGGTTTTGGAGGAGGATATGCCATCGCAGCTTTGATACAAGACGAAATTGTTTACAAGCATGCATGGCTAACGGTATCGCAGTTTACAGACATCATGGCTATTTCGCAGGTAACACCAGGGCCGATTGCCATTAACTGTGCTACCTATGTTGGGTATGCTGCTACGAATAGCATCTGGGGATCAGCCATTGCCACATTTGCCTCGTGTTTAGGTCCTTTTATCTTGGTATCGTTGGTCCTAATTGGACTACAAAAAATCAAAAACAATCCGTATGTCGAAGCCGCTTTTACAGGCATTAGACCTGCCGTTATCGGTTTGATTGCCTCGGCAGCCTTGATGCTTGCTAATGGCGACAACTTTATTGACCTATACAGCTACTTGATTTTTGGCATCGTTGCCCTTGCCAGTTTGGCAAAAGCCAATCCCATTATCCTACTTGTTTTAAGCGGAATTGCAGGCTACTTTTTGTACTAATCTATTTGACTAAATAGTTGCTAAAAGAAGGTGTATATCGTGCCACGATGCTATCGCCTTCGGCATAGAGCAAATAAACCGAAAGTTCTTGTTGCTGAGCAATGGCCTGAATACTATCCCTATCGCCCAATACCATAAAAGCGGTTGCATAAGCATCTGCCAACATAGCAGATGGTGCAATTACGGTAACACTCAACAACGAATGTGCACATGGATAGGCAGTTCGGGGGTCGATGGTATGACTAATTTTTTTGCCATCTTGGTAATAAAATTGACGATAATTACCCGATGTAGCAACACCAACATCACTCACGGATAGAATCGCTGCCACCTGATTAGAAACCAACAAACTATCTTCTTTGGGTTGTTGAATACCTACGCGCCAACGCTGACTCGACATATTAACACCCTTAACACGCATTTCGCCCCCTATATCCACCAAATAATTTTGTACGCCTTGGCTTTCTAAATAAGTAGCCACCACATCGCAGCCAAAACCTTTGGCAATGGCACTGGCATCTAATTGTACACAAGGCATGGTTTTGGTTATTTTTCCGTCCTGCAAGGCAATTTTTTGA
>CALDQH010000011.1 GCA_937911935.1 uncultured Bacteroidales bacterium
ATTTACTGATCTTGGCATTTTTTATTAGTTTTGTGGACGTTAGCGTCTCTTTCAAGAACTTGCTTGCTAAACATCCGA
Organism: uncultured Bacteroidales bacterium; assembly: GCA_937911935.1. GTDB lineage: Bacteria > Bacteroidota > Bacteroidia > Bacteroidales > Paludibacteraceae > Enterocola. Next base: position 79 of record CALDQH010000011.1, read on the forward strand.
TTAATAATAAAATTAAAAATTAACTTTTAAAAGTCTCAAATATTAACGAAGACAAAGCAACGACTTGATGTTCTGTGTGTCAGCAGCGCTAACAAGACCTGCGTGAGTCAACGCACGTTTCTGCTTTGTTGTCTTCTTCGTCAAAATGTGACGTTTAAATGCATGTTTTCTTTTAATTTTTCCTGATCCGGTAAGGGTGAACCTTTTTTTGGCACCGGAATTAGTTTTCATTTTTGGCATTGTTCTTAAAATTTATTGAGTAAAAAAAATTATTTTTTCTTTTTGGGCGATAGCATGATAATCATGCGTTTACCTTCTAATTGAGGCATTTGATCCACTTTGCCGTATTCTTCCAAATCGTTGGCAAAACGCAACAACACTTCACCTTGTTCTTTAAACATGATAGAACGTCCTTTAAAGAATACGTATGCTTTTAATTTTGCACCTTCTTGCAAGAAGCCTTTAGCATGTTTCAATTTGAACTCGTAGTCGTGTTCGTCGGTTTGCGGACCGAAACGAATCTCTTTAATGACAACCTTAACATTTTTCGCTTTTAGTTCTTTTTCTTTTTTCTTTAGTTGATAAAGAAATTTAGAATAATCAACGATGCGACAAACAGGAGGTTGTGCAGTTAGAGAAATCTCTACCAAATCAAGGTCCATATCGTCTGCCATTTTCATAGCAGTAGCAAAAGGATACACACCTTGTTCTACATTATCGCCTACAAGGCGAACTTCGTTTACGCCACGAATGCGGTCGTTAATACGATGTAACTCTTCTTTGCCTCTTGGGCGAGAATTGTTATTTTTTGGTGTAAAATTGGTTGCGATAAAGTACGTCCTCCAAACGTTATATTAAAGTGATTCTAAAAATTGCGTGCAAATATACAACAATTTTTAGAATCTAAAAGGGTTTTTATTTAGAAATTATTCAGAATCTCTAATTATTTCTCAAATTCTAAGATTTTACCCAAAGCATTGATAGTTACCTCGCTACCATCTTTAAATTTAATATCATATTCCATGCCGTCGTTCGATACTTTTACAATCTTTTTGTCAGCATATTGATTGTCGATGGTATCAACTACACGGTTGGGATAAATAAAGCGGGGCATTTCTACTTTTTTGTTTTTCAAGGTAATTTCGTTCCATGCACCTACCATATCAAACTCAATCTGAGTTTTGTTTGACAAATAAACATCAAACTCTTCGACAAAGGTATAAGCATCGGTTGTTTTAATGACCTTTTTTACCTTTACGCCTTCAAAGTAAGTATTCAAAAACTCTTGTGCCTTTTCGGGAAGTTCTTGCAACGATACTTTTTTCTCAAGGTCTTCTGCCCATGCCATCGAGGCAACAAGGGCAACTGCCAATAATGCTATTATTTTTTTCATACGTTTATTATTGTTTAATGAAACTTTGTGTCATTTCTGCCACTTCGTTGTTAATCAAATCAGCAAATTGTTGTACCGACATAGCGCCCAAATCGCCAGCACCTTGACGACGTACAGAAACTTCGCCATTTTCGGCTTCTTTTTCGCCTACGATAACCATATAAGGAATACGTTTCAATTCGTTATCACGAATTTTACGACCGATTTTTTCGTTGCGATCATCCACGCTAACACGAATATCTGCCAATTCCAATTCTTTGGCTACTTGGTATGCATAATCGCAGTATTTTTCGCTAATAGGCAACACCACTACTTGATCTGGAGTTAGCCACAAGGGGAATTTACCGCCGGTATGTTCGATAAGCACTGCCACAAAACGTTCCATCGAGCCAAAAGGAGCACGGTGAATCATTACAGGACGGTGTTTTTGGTTGTCATCACCTACGTATTCCAATTCGAAGCGTTCGGGCAAGTTATAATCCACTTGGATGGTACCCAATTGCCAACGACGACCAATGGCATCTTTTACCATAAAGTCTAATTTTGGACCATAGAAAGCAGCCTCGCCTAATTCGATGCGAGCTTTTAAGCCTTTTTCTTGACAAGCCTCAACGATAGCACTTTCGGCTTTTTCCCAAACATCATCGCTACCAATGTATTTGGTTTTGTTCTCGGGGTCGCGAAGCGAAATTTGAGCTTCGAAGTTTTTGAAATCCAACGCATTGAAGATGATGAAAATAATATCCATTACTTTCAAGAATTCTTCTTTTAGTTGGTCTGGACGACAGAAAATATGCGCGTCGTCTTGGGTAAAGCTACGTACACGGGTCAAACCATGCAACTCGCCACTTTGTTCGTAACGATAAACGGTACCAAACTCGGCAAAACGAAGTGGAAGGTCTTTGTACGAACGTGGTTTGAATTTGTAAATCTCACAGTGGTGAGGACAGTTCATGGGTTTTAGCAAGTATTCTTCGCCTTCTTCGGGGGTATGAATAGGTTGGAACGAATC
>CALDQH010000012.1 GCA_937911935.1 uncultured Bacteroidales bacterium
CTGGGTGTTGGTTGTACACATCTTCGATAGTTTCTAACACTTCTTGTACAGCTTGAATGTACTCTGGTTCGTTGGGGAAGCGTTTTTTTAAGCTTTCCACTACATTTTTTGCGTTCATAATTGTATGTTTAGTTGTTTAATCGTTTAGTTGTTCAGTCGTTAAGTCGTTAAGTTGACGAGAGATAAGCGACTTTTATAACAAGGTGCAAAGATAATATTTATCGCGGAAAGTTGAAATATGAAAGTAAAAAGTTTATAAAAAAAAACATATCACTGCTAAAATGTTAGAAAATATGACATTTTTACTACAAAATGAAAGATGTTGTGGTGTTTATTTGTTGATTTGTTTAGGGATTGTTTTGTTGACTAATCGGCTAATCGACTAATCGGTGAATCGAAAAATTACTCGGGCTTTGCCCTCGTGATTTCTGGCGGCGGTTCGGCAATTAAAGTAAACTTTATTGCGCTCACCTTGCACAGAAATTACTCGATGCTTCGCATCTCATGAAGTTTGGCTGCGGCTCAGCATAGCCAAAATAAATTTTGACTCTGCATTCGCCTTGCACAAACTTTATTCAATGCTGCGCATTTCATGATTTTGCTCACGCTCGGCAATGATTAAGCAAGCTTATCATTGCTCTCACTTACTCGCAAAAACTTTACTCAATGCTTTGCATTTCGTGAAGTTGCTCTCGCTCGGCATAATCAAAGTAAACTTTGCTTCTGCTCTCACTTAATCGCAACTTTCTCCTTTCTCATTTCTCCTTTCTCATTTAATTTTGTATCTTTGCGCTTTCTAAATGAATAAGCTAAACATTATGGAACTAGCAAAAAACTATAATCCCGCCGAAATAGAGGCAAAATGGTATCAATATTGGTTAGATAACAAACTGTTTGCATCTAAACCTGATGCTCGCGAACCTTATACCATTGTAATCCCTCCACCTAATGTAACAGGTGTGTTGCACATGGGACACATGTTGAACAATACCATCCAAGATATTTTGGTTCGTCGTGCTCGTATGATGGGTAAAAATGCTTGTTGGGTGCCTGGTACAGACCATGCTTCTATTGCAACCGAGGCTAAGGTAGTGGGTCGTTTAGCTGAACAAGGTATTTCTAAAAATGACCTTACCCGCGAAGAGTTTTTAAAACATGCGTGGGCGTGGACCGAAGAACACGGTGGTATCATCCTAAAACAGTTGCGTAAGTTAGGTGCCTCGTGCGATTGGGATAGAACTGCCTTTACCATGGACGATTTGCGTTCTAAAAGCGTTATTAAAGTTTTTTGCGACCTATATAATAAAGGTCTAATTTACCGTGGTGTTCGTATGGTAAACTGGGATCCTAAAGCATTAACCGCTTTATCGGACGAAGAAGTAATTTATCAAGAACAAACGGGTAAATTGTATTACTTGCGTTATCGCATCGAAGGTGAGGATGGTTATGCTGTTGTTGCAACCACTCGTCCCGAAACCATCATGGGCGATACCGCTATGTGTATCAACCCCAACGACCCCAAAAATCAACACTTAAAAGGTAAAAAAGTAATCGTGCCTTTGGTAAATAGGGTAATTCCTGTTATCGAAGACGAATATGTTGATATCGAGTTTGGTACAGGTTGTTTAAAAGTAACTCCTGCCCACGACGTAAACGACTACATGTTGGGCGAAAAATACGGCTTAGAAACCATCGATATATTTAACGATAACGGTACTATTAGCGAAGCTGCTGGTTTGTACGTAGGTATGGATCGTTTTGATGTGCGCAAGCAAATTGAAATAGACTTGGCAGAAGCTGGTTTGTTAGAAAAAGTAGAGGCTTATACCAATAAAGTAGGTTGTTCGGAACGTACCAAAGTGCCCATCGAACCTAAATTGTCGATGCAATGGTTCTTGAAAATGGAACATTTGGCTCAAATTGCGTTAGAGCCCGTTATGAACGATGATATTAAGTTCTATCCTACCAAGTACAAAAATACCTATCGTCACTGGATGGAAAACATCAAAGACTGGTGTATCAGTCGTCAGTTGTGGTGGGGACATCGTATTCCTGCTTATTTCCTACCTCAAGGCGGTTTTGTTGTAGCTGAAACAGCAGAAGAAGCTTTGCAAAAAGCCATCGAAAAAACAGGTAACGCAGCTCTAACACTTGCTGATTTACGTCAAGATAGCGACTGCTTGGATACCTGGTTCTCGTCGTGGTTGTGGCCTATTTCGTTGTTCGATGGTATCAATAATCCCGGTAACGAAGAAATTAACTATTATTATCCAACTGCCGATCTTGTTACGGGCCCAGATATTATTTTCTTCTGGGTGGCACGTATGATTATGGCGGGATACGAATACCAAGGTACTATGCCTTATAAAAATGTATATTTTACAGGCATCGTTCGCGATAAGTTGGGCAGAAAAATGAGTAAATCGTTGGGTAACTCGCCCGATCCATTGGATTTGATTGAACGTTTTGGTGCTGACGGCGTGCGTATGGGTATGATGTTGGCAGCTCCTGCTGGTAATGATATTTTGTTTGATGAATCGCTTTGCGAACAAGGTCGTAACTTTAATAATAAGATTTGGAATGCATTCCGTCTTGTAAAGGGTTGGCAAGTAGATGCTACTATCGAACAACCCGAATCGGCTCGTTTGGCAGTAGCATGGTTTGAATCAAAACTGGCTGAAACCGTTGCCGAAATTGACGATTTGTTTACCAAATATCGTTTGTCGGAAGCCTTGATGGCGGTTTATAAACTATTCTGGGATGAATTCTCGGCTTGGTACTTAGAAATGGTAAAACCAGAATACATGAAAGCCATAGATGCAGCTACCTACGAGGCAACCGTATCGTACTTTGATGCGTTGTTGCGTTTGTTGCATCCATTTATGCCATTTATTACCGAAGAATTGTGGCAAGCATTAACCGATCGCAAAGAAGGCGAAAGCGTTATGGTGGCTCAAATGCCTGCATTCGCAGCGGTTGATACCGATTTGTTGGCTAAATTTGAAAAGACCAAAGAAGTGGTGTCGGGTATTCGTACCATCCGCTTGCAAAAGAATATTCCGAACAAGGATGCGCTTAACTTGCAAATTGTAGGTGCGCACGACAGTAGTTTGGATGCACTTGTTGTAAAAATGGCAAACCTATCGTCGATAGAAAAAGCAGAAGCAAAAGATGCTACCGCTATTGGTTTCTTGGTTGGTGCGGTAGAATACGCTGTTAAAATGGAAGGACGTATTAATGTTGAAGAAGAAATCGCTAAAATGCAAAAAGAGATTGAATATTTGCAAGGTTTCTTGAAAGGTGTTAATGCAAAACTTTCTAACGAACGTTTTGTTGCCAATGCAAAACCAGAAATTGTAGAAAACGAACGCAAGAAAAAAGCAGACGCAGAAGGTAAAATTGCGGTTTTAGAGGAGTCGATTGCCGCTTTGCGCTCGTAAAACAAAAAAAAATAGCAGAATTTTGAAAAATTCTTTCTAAAAATTTTGCAGGTTTCAAAAATTGCCGTATCTTTGCATCGCAATTGAGAAACAAGGGCGATTAGCTCAGCTGGTTCAGAGCATCTGCCTTACAAGCAGAGGGTCGGCGGTTCGAATCCGTCATCGCCCACAAAAGAGGACTTACAAGATGTGAGTCCTCTTTTTTTATGCATTTTTCTAAACCTTACAGAGATTAAATACTACCTTTGTGAGGGGAACGAAATCCAATAAATACCATGAAACATTGTACCGTATGTGGCGCAGCACTCCAGATGCGCTTTTTGCAAGACGAAGGCAAAGAAATTCCTTTTTGCCCTGTGTGTAACGACTACCGCTTTGAAATGTTTAACGTAGCGGTTTGCGTAGCTATATTTACACCTAAGCGCGATAAGGTAATGATGATGCGTCAATACGGACGACAGATGTACAACTTTTTGGGTGGTTATGTAAACAAAGGCGAAAATGCCGAAGAAGCGTTGGTTCGCGAGATGAAAGAGGAAATGGGGATGACTCCTTTGTGCTATGAGCCTTTGTTCTCGATGTATTATGCGCCCTCTAATACGCTGATGTTGGCGTTTTATGCCGAAGTGTCCGATGAAAATTTATCGGGTATAAATAAAGACGAAGTGGATGATGCTAAGTGGTTTGCCTACACCGAAGCGCAACAGGCGGTAATAAAAGGTGCTGTAGCCGAAAGGTTATTGCAAGAGGTGAAAAATAGGTTTAAATAAAATATTTCCCACGATTTTGGAATGTCTGTACAATATTGCTATTTTTGTAAAACATAATTCTATTAATTCTTTTTTCTAACAAAAAAACTAATAAGTATGAAACTGACTACATTTATCAAACAAAATCTGTTAGTTATGAGCACTAACTCTTTTCAAATTGGTTCTAAAGTGATGATTTCTCCCGAATTAACAGGAGAAGAACAATGGATTGAAGGCATTGTAGATGACCTTGATAACAATCCTTTTAATGGTCTTGTTGTTTACGCCAAAGCCATTAAGAACCAAATTATCTATTTTAACAGACAAGAATACTTTAAATTGGCTTGATTATGTACGCAATAGCATTTGATATGGATATTGCCACCTTAAAAAAGACTTATGGAGAACCATATAACAATGCATATGCAGAAATCTCCAAAGTGATGAAAAAGGTTGGCTTTCATTGGACGCAAGGCAGTGTATCCCTGTCAGAAAAAGAAAAAGACGGATTGGGTTTGGTGTACGATGCGATGAGTACTCTACGAGAAATAGATTGGTTTAAAGCCTCTGTTAGAGATATTAGAGCATTTAAGGTAGAAGATTGGTCTGACTTTACTCAAAGATTAAAGAAATAATCCTCTTATAACAAAGCAAACAACCCGCCAACTACACTTGGCGGGTTGTTTGCTTTGTTGCATAATACTATATCACCCCTTCTAAAAACACCAAACTCATAAAACCTGCCAATAGGGCGTAGGTGGCGGCTTTGTGGTAGCCGTGAGCGTGGGTTTCGGGTATCATCTCATCGCTAATAACGTATAGCATGGCACCGCCAGCAAAGGCAAGCATAACGGGTAGCATTACGAGCGATATAGCACCTAATCCGTAACCAATCCATACTCCTACAATTTCTAATAAACCAATGGCCAACGATATAAAGAAGGTGCGCCAGCGGCTTACCCCTGCCAATAGTAGGGGAGAAATCACTACCATACCTTCTGGAATATTCTGCAAAGCCAAACCAAAGGTAACACTCCAAGCGGCATCGTTGGTGCTATTATTAAACCCTACACCGGCAGCAATGCCCTCGGGTAGCTTGTGGATGGCTATCGCTAATACAAAGAGCAATACTTTATTGATGTGTGCGTTGTTTGCATGTGTTTCGGCGTCTAGCCCCGTTAATTTGTGTAGGTGTGGGGTGATGTTGTCGAGCAAATTTAAGAACAAAGCCCCTCCTAAAACGCCTATGGCTACTTGCCACCAGCCTGCGCTACCAGCCATTTCGGTGGCGGGCAGAATAAGACCAATAACCGATGCCGCCAACATAATGCCAGCACAAAATCCCATGATCATGTCGCTTACTTTGTGGCTGAAGCCTTTAAAAGTAAGTCCGATTAGTGAGCCTATGACCGATGCGCAACATAGCGCGATAGCCGAAATCCAAACTGATTGCATAGTATTACAAGGTTGTATTTGATGCAAAAGTAGTCAAAAATGACGAATCGGTTCATCGACTAATCGACTAATCGAAGTTTTTTTTTATTTTTGTGCAAAGAAAGTAAAAAATCGTATGGCTAATAAGTTCATTTTTACAATAACCATGCTTTGGGCGTCGATGCTGTCGGCATTGGCATTTGAAAACCCTGTGGTGTGGAGTGTTGCGTGTAGCGAAATAGATGCCGAAAAGGTTGAGGTTTCTATAACGGCTCAAATAGAGGAGGGTTGGCATTTGTATTCACAGCATCAAAATGGCATGGCCATGCCTTTGGTGCTTAAAACGACCGATAATGAGCAGTGTACGTGGCTTACGGATAGCGTGTGGAAAGAATCGCCTGCCTATACCGAAGAATTTAATGCAATCTTTAATGAGAATGAACGCTTTTTGAGTGGTACGGCAATATTTACTACCACCATACAACGTTTAACGTCCGATGCGTTTACTGCTACCGTTCAGGTAGAGGGACAGGCATGTAAAATGCTTTGCGTGCCTATCAATACCGAACTAACCTTGCAAGTGCCTGCTGCAACCATAACGGCAAGTAATGAGGCTTCTGATGCCTCGCTTTGGTGGTTCTTTTTGTTGGCGTTTGGCGGTGGTCTGTTGGGTATTCTAACCCCTTGTGTATTCCCAATGGTGCCCATGACGGTATCGTATTTTATGAAAAATGGCGGTAAAAAGCAGGCTCTTTTTTATGGGGTAAGCATTGTGCTGATTTATGTGCTGTTTGGTATTGTGCTGTCGGCTATATTTGGGCAAGATTTTGCCAATATCATTAGTACGCATTGGTTGCCTAACTGTCTGTTTGCTGTTATTTTTATCTTGTTTGCCTTTTCGCTTTTGGGTTATTTTGAAATTACCTTGCCCAATAAATGGGTAAATAAATCGGCAGGGATGGAAGAAAAAGCGGGTTATTTAGGCACCTTCTTTATGGCACTTACCCTGGTGTTGGTGTCGTTTTCGTGTACGTTGCCCATTGCAGGTGCAGTAGCCTTAAGTGCTGCCGATGGTAGCTTTGTAAAACCCATTGTAGGTATGTTGGGTTTTTCGTTGGCATTTGCCTTGCCCTTTACCTTGTTTGCTTTCTTTCCTAATTGGCTAAAAAAACTGCCAAAATCGGGTGGTTGGATGAATACCCTAAAAGTAACCCTTGCTTTTGTAGAGTTGGCATTTGCGCTTAAATTTTTGAGCGTGCCCGATCAGGCTTATCACTGGGGTATCTTGGATAGAGAAATTTACCTGGCTCTTTGGATTGTTATTTTTGCTTTGTTGGGCATGTATTTGTTGGGTAAATTACGTTTCCCATCGGACGATGAATATGCGGTGCAACAGTCGCCTATTCGTTTTAGCGCGGCTGTGGCTGTTTGGGTGTTTGTTGTTTATATGCTACCTGGCATGTGGGGCGCACCGCTAAATGCGCTTTCGGGTTGGTTGCCACCCATGAGCAGCCAAGATTATGTAATAAGTGGAGGTGGATTTTCGGGTTCAGAGTCTGTCGATGGAATAGAAAATAATGGATGGGTAAGCGGGAAAACCGGAATAGGTGGCGCCGAATTGCATGCCGTTCCAGGTTTAAATGTGGTATTTGATTATGACGAGGCTATCGCATTGGCTAAACAACAAAATAAACCTGTATTTTTGGATTTTACGGGGCATGGTTGTGTAAATTGTAGGCAAGTAGAGCAGTTGGTGCTCGCCAAGCCAGAAGTTCAGCAAATGATAAACCAGCAAACCGTTATGGCAGTGCTTTACGTGGACGATAAAGTGGTGGATTTACCTGCACCTTATACAACGCACGATGGCAAGAGGCTAACCTTGTTGGGCGATAAAAATAGGTATATTCAAAACTATATTTACCGCGAAAATGCACAGCCTTGCTATATAATGATAGATCCCAATACCCAACAGGTGTTAGCAGGGCCTATTTTTTACGAAACCAATGCAGCATCGTTTCAAAACTTCTTGCAAAAAGGCATAGATGCCCTCCGTTAATAATTTTGGAATGTTAGATTTGTTTTTGCGCATTGCTTTCATTATCTTTGTACGCTCAATAGAGTAAAATCAGTATTTTTTATTCACTAATTTAATACAAAAAAACATGGTATCTTACAAAGAACTAGGTTTGGTAAACACCAAAGAAATGTTTGCCGGTGCTATTAAAGGTGGTTATGCAATCCCTGCATTCAACTTTAATAACATGGAACAAATGCAAGCTATTATCTCGGCTTGTGCAGAACAAAAATCGCCCGTAATTTTGCAAGTATCTAGCGGTGCTCGCAAATACGCTAACCAAACTTTGTTGCGTTACATGGCACAAGGTGCTGTAGAATTCGCAAAAGAATTGGGTTGGGAAAAACCACAAATCGCATTGCACTTGGACCACGGTAACTCGTTCGAATTGTGCAAAAGCTGCGTTGACATGGGCTTCTCTTCTGTAATGATTGACGGTTCTCACCTTCCTTACGAAGAAAACGTTGCACTTACCAAACAAGTTGTAGAATATGCTCACCAATTCGGTGTAACCGTAGAAGGTGAATTGGGCGTATTAGCTGGTGTAGAAGACGACGTAGTAGCTGAACACAGTAACTATACTCAACCAGAAGAAGTAATCGACTTCGTTACTCGCACAGGTTGCGACTCGTTGGCTATTTCAATTGGTACTTCTCACGGTGCTAACAAATTTACTCCCGAACAATGTACTCGCGACGAAAATGGTATCTTGATTCCTCCTCCATTGCGTTTCGACATCTTGAAAGAAATTGAAGAAAAACTTCCTGGATTCCCAATCGTATTGCACGGTTCTTCTTCAGTTCCTCAAGAATACGTTAAAATCATCAACGAAAACGGTGGTAAACTAAAAGACGCTGTAGGTATTCCAGAAGAACAATTGCGTAAAGCTGCTGCTTCTGCAGTTTGCAAAATCAACATCGACTCTGACGGTCGTTTGGCGATGACTGCTGCTGTACGTCAATTCTTCAACACAGATCCTGACAAATTTGACCCACGTCAATATTTAGGACCTGCTCGCGAAGAGTTGAAAAAACTTTACACCCACAAAGTTGTAAACGTTTTGGGTTCTGCAGGTAAAGCATAATTCGGAGAATTTTTAACATAAAAATCCTCCTCTAGTATAAAAAAAGAGGCTGACATTTTTAGTCAGTCTCTTTTTTGTACCAGAGTATTGTTTATTCTAGTAGTATTGAACAATAAGCGGTGTAATAGTAAAAATAAAAGGACTAACCGGTAGGTTAGTCCTTCTACTTTTTGGGGTTATGTATATTATCCTAAATAACCTTTTAATTGTTTGCTGCGTGCGCTTGTTTTTAGGCGACGAATGGCTTTTTCTTTAATTTGACGAACACGTTCACGTGTCAAACCAAATTTATCACCAATTTCTTCTAAAGTCATTTCTTGGCAGCCGATGCCAAAGAAGCATACGATGATTTTCTTTTCGCGTTCGCTCAAGGTGTTAAGTGCACGATCAATTTCTTTCGACAACGATTCGTTCATTAACTCGCGGTCGGCGATAGGAGAATCGTCGTTTACCAACACGTCCAAAAGACTGTTGTCTTCGCCTTCAACAAATGGAGCATCAACCGAAATGTGACGGCCAGATACTTTTAAGGTGTCCGAAATTTTGTCGATAGGAATATCCAACTCTTCTGACAATTCTTGAGGAGAGGGGCGACGTTCGTGTTCTTGTTCAAACTTAGAAAGAGCCTTGTTGATTTTATTGAGCGAACCAACTTGGTTAAGTGGCAAACGTACAATACGCGATTGTTCTGCTAATGCTTGCAAGATGGATTGACGAATCCACCATACGGCATAAGAGATAAACTTGAAACCACGGGTTTCATCAAATTTTTCTGCCGCTTTGATAAGCCCTAAGTTGCCTTCGTTAATCAAGTCGGGCAAGCTTAATCCTTGGTTTTGGTATTGTTTAGCAACAGACACAACAAAACGTAGGTTGGCACGGGTTAATTTTTCCAAGGCAATGCGGTCGCCTTTTTTGATGCGTTGCGCCAATTCTACCTCTTCTTCTACTGTGATAAGGTCTTCTCTACCAATCTCTTGTAGATACTTGTCCAACGAAGCACTTTCTCTGTTGGTAATTGATTTTACAATTTTAAGCTGTCTCATGATGCTATTTCGGGCAAAATAAAGCGCAAATATAGTAAAGAATTGCAAAGATAGCAAGTAGAATGTTTAATTTTTAGATAAATTCTTTGAGGAAAGAGCGAAATGCCGTATCTTCGCACCCAAATAAAAACAGTACGTCGGTTTGTCGCTGGCAATGTATATTGCGAGAGGAAAGTCCGGGCAATACAGGACACCGTGTTTCTGAAAGTAGAAGCTATCAGCGATGGTAGGTTAGCGTAGAAGAAAATAACCGCCCGCAAGGGTAAGGGTGAGAAGGCGGGGTAAGA
>CALDQH010000013.1 GCA_937911935.1 uncultured Bacteroidales bacterium
CTATCAATTTTGGCATTCAATACAGTAGCATTTAGTGCACCATTGGCACCCAAGTGTTTTTCTAAACGCTCTTGCACTTTGGCTCTAAATTTGCAATCGCCCAAAATACCATTGCAACCCGATTTGCCTTTGCCTGTCCACCAGAAAGGAGTTGGGAAATCGTCGTTGTAATATTGATTATCTTCTACCATTAAACCCGTGGTTTTGGTATCTTGATTGCCCCAACCGAGTTCGTAATCCCACATGGGATTTGCTACAATTTTATCAGAAGCCGAATTAACGGTAAACACACACGATATACGATAAGCATCGGCATTGCGGCTAAATTCGTTCATAATAAAGTAATCTGCCCACGAATCGTAATCGATAAGCGTAGCTAATTTAGCATAATCGTTTGCCAAAATAGCATTTTCCATGTTGGTAAACATACCCTTAATTTCTGCCACTTTAGCATCCCAAGGAGCGTCGTTTAGCACATTGCCATCGTCATCAAATTCAGCAATATCTTCGCGCTCGGGATATTCAATTTCAAAAGCTTGATCGACCGTAATGTTATAAGTACGAATACCTGTTTTACCCGTATTAGAGGTAGTAAAGGTACAACGTTTTGAATCCTCGTTAGCACCAGCCTTTCCTGCATATCGATCGGCGATATCGGTTTTATCAAATTTAACGATGTAACCCGTATCTTCGTTGATGTTTACGCGATTTTCATCTTGTGTAATTTTATCCATAAACACGTAAATACCTTGGTACTCACCATCGATGTAGAGTTCTACATAACGGCATTTCACACCCCACATGCCTGTCATTTGAGCATATTGATGGTACGTCAAAACGTTACGCATATAGGTTGCATCGGGATAAGAAGCATACAACACCCAATCTTTATGGGCAGCCTCGCCAAACATACCAAACTTTTTGGTTTTTACCTCGCCTAATTTTTTAGAATCACAATTTTTATCGCCCGATACAAACGCATAGCTGCGTTTGGGGTTATACAAACTAGAAGAACCACGGTAGTTCATGCGTGCTTTGCGGTCGTAATGCAGCACATCCGCATTGTTAATGTCCGACTGTGTGATAGCACCACCATCCTCGTTCCATAAAATCTTAACATCTACGCTGCGTTTGGCTTTAAGTGCTTCTACTTGCTCAATATTGGGATAACCCTGTGTATTGATATCATGAACAGGAAAATCTTTTGATGTACGAACCAAAATTACAGGCAATTTACTGCTAAATGTTACTGCATCCTTGCTGTTATCAGTAATAGAAACAACATTAGAAGTATAGGTAGTTAACACTCCTGCCAAGTCGTAGGTAAGCACACAACGATAGTAACCAGCGGTATTAGGACGAATATTATCCCAGCCTGCCCCATCGCCAGCAGCATACTTAACCCAATTACTTCCACTTGAAGCAAATTGCCATTCGTACGAAACGGTAGCTTCACCTGCTTTGGGCAGTTTTGAAACATAAAGACCGGCAAAGTCTGTAAAGTCTCTTGGGTTGATGGCATATCTATTTCGGATGGCAGAAATTTCTACATCATAAACATCTTCTACACCCGTAATTTTAAGTGTTTTTGTGGAAACCGTGAATTCTATTTTAGATGCTTTAATTACACCAGAAGCTTGCAGATTTGAGCCTGCAACCGTTAATTTATATTCTTTTCCAACTTCTATAGCAGGGGTATTAGTTGAAGCACCAAAATCTAATGTACTCCAGTCTGATGAAGCCAATTTAAACTCACCTAAGATTTCAACTTCTTCTCCTGCAGGATAAGACACCACATAATAATTGCCATCTGTCGTATTCAATCTAAATTTCTCATCGTCGCCCCAAGAAGTAATGGCACCTTTTAGGTACAATTCTGTATAAGTTAACGGTGTATCTGGCGTATCAGGAGTATCTGTTGCCCCTTTGGTGTATGTTAATTTACCAGAAACACCATCTGCATTCAACTTAAAGGTAAATGTATAGGTTGTGTTTTTTGTGGTAGTAATGTTGGCATAACCCGTTGTTTCTCCCTTGGTCATAGATGCGTAACTGCTAGAGTTTTCATCTGTACTCACAATATTTTTACTATCTCCACGTGCCCAAATATCACCTGTGTTAGTTATAATTTGCAGCGTATGCGAAGTGGCTGTAGCGGTGAAAGAGGCTGTGTATGAGCCATCTGTTTGTTCAGTAAGCTTAATACCATTGTTGTAGGCAGTAATTTTGCTTCCGTTAATAGTACCTACAAGAGCAAAATTTAATTCAGAACAGCCTTCCCAAGCATTTACAACGGATTTTAAACCATTTGTACGGTTGGTAACCCACGATTTTAAAGAAGATGTACTTACCGACGTGTTTTTAGAACTACTTCCTAACACCGTTTGTAAACTATCAATTTTGGCATTCAATACAGTAGCATTTAGTGCACCATTGGCACCCAAGTGTTTTTCTAAACGCTCTTGCACTTTGGCTCTAAATTTGCAATCGCCCAAAATACCATTGCAACCCGATTTGCCTTTGCCTGTCCACCAGAAAGGAGTTGGGAAATCGTCGTTGTAATATTGATTATCTTCTACCATTAAACCCGTGGTTTTGGTATCTTGATTGCCCCAACCGAGTTCGTAATCCCACATGGGATTTGCTACAATTTTATCAGAAGCCGAATTAACGGTAAACACACACGATATACGATAAGCATCGGCATTGCGGCTAAATTCGTTCATAATAAAGTAATCTGCCCACGAATCGTAATCGATAAGCGTAGCTAATTTAGCATAATCGTTTGCCAAAATAGCATTTTCCATGTTGGTAAACATACCCTTAATTTCTGCCACTTTAGCATCCCAAGGGGCATCGTTTACCACATTACCATCGTCATCAAATTCAGCAATATCTTCGCGCTCGGGGTATTCAATTTCGAAGGCTTGATCGACGAATTGATCGTAAGTGCTAATATTTCGCTTACCAGTATTAGAAGTAATAAAGGTATTGCGTTTGTAATCTTCGTTATATCCACTGGTTCCATCGTAAGAATCGACCATATCTGTTTTATCAAACTTAACAATATAACCTGTATCTTCGTTGATATTTACACGATTTTCGTCTTGGGTAACCTTATCCATAAATACGTAAATACCTTTGTATTCTCCGTCAATATAAAGTTCTACGTATCTACACTTAACACCCCAAAGACCTGTCATTTGGGCGTATTGATGATAGGTTAAAATATTACGCATATAGGTTTCGTCGGGGGCTGAAGCATAAAGAACCCAATCTTTTTGTGCTTCTGCACCAAACATACCAAACTTTTTGGTCTTTACCTCGCCCAATTTTTTAGCATCGCAGTTTTTATCGCCCGATACAAAAGCATAACTTTTTTTGCTATTGCGCAAGCTAGACGAACCGCGGTAGTTCATGCGCGCCTTACGGTCGTAGTGCAGCACATCGGCATTGTTGATATCCGCTTGCGTGATAGAGCCTCCATTTTCGTTCCACAAAATCTTAACATCTACGCTGCGTTTAGCCTTGAGTTCTGCTACCCCATCGTTGTCTAAATAATCTACCGATGGAAAATCTTTGGCGGTGCGCACCAAAATAACGGGCAGTTTACCGCTAAAAGTAACACTGCTACTACCACTATGGGTAATTTGCAATACATTCGATGTATAGGTAGTAATTTGACCTGCTAAATCGTAAGTTAGAACACAACGATAGTAACCCGCCGTATTGGGGCGAATATTATCCCAAGTTGCGCCATCACCCAATGAATATTTACTCCATGTAGTTTGGTTTGTAGAATATTGCCATTCGTACGATACGCTGGCATCGCCTGCTTTGGGAAGTGCAGAAACATACAAACCTGCAAAATCGGTAAAATTGTTGGTGTTGATAGAAAGTCGGTTACGAATAGCCGAGATAACCACTTCGCCTGTAACTTGAGGGGTATCGGGCATGTCGGGCGTATCGGGTGTATCGGGCACAAACGTTTCTTCGATAATAGCATACTTACCCGTGTTATCTTGACTACCTGCCTTTCCCTGAAAAGCAGTTTTGGTAGTAGAACAATCAACCGTTTGTTGAGTTGACGAAGAAGCCCCATTGTTAAACAAAAAGTTAACCTTACTAAAGTTTCCTTTTATCGTATAGGTGTAATACCCATCGGAACCCAACGTCATTTCAACAGTACCTGGCCAAGACGTGTTACCATCTATTTGATTTTTATCATCGTCCCATGCCCATAGTTGGCACTTGCTCCAAGAAGACGGAGCCTTGAATTTAAAAGTTACATCGGCCCATATAGAGGACGACATAAGCACAGCCACCCACAACAGGAGCAGCCTGAAGAGATTTTTTTTCATATGATGTGATTTTAAGTGTTTGTCTATTTAAATAGTAAACCTTACAAATATAAACAAAATTTATTCATTTACAAATGAGTAGCCATGCTTTGGGCAACAGGATCTTGTGGGTAGAGAAAAAAAAAGGCATCCCTAAGGACACCTTTTATCAGACTGATTTTTTATCGCTATTAGTTGAAATATTGACTTAACTGCGCATAATCGCCTTTAATTTGTGTATTTAAGTCTTCGAGGCAAAGTTTAAAGGTTTCTGCAATGGTAACTTCCGATGGATCTTCGTATCCCCAATACATAGCCGCGTATTTTTTTACTTTGTGTTGTTTGGATTGATAAGTTGCTACGACATTGCCATGGGCATCCAAGAAATCCATTTCTACCAACATGGTAGTGGAATTAGATGCGAACGGCATTCCAAACAAGTTAGGAACGCACAGTAAACAACCGCTTAAAACGGTAAAACCATAATTCGGTTTATCTTTACCCGCAACCAAACGACATACGACTTTTCCTCTTTTCTCGCCTATTTTGGTAACGATGTTGTTGTACATATTGGTTAGAAACAACGACTTGATGTTATTCAAATCGGAACTTGCATACGATTTGGTCGATGACTCGGTAAATGCAACGGTCGAATAACGAGCGCCCCATCCAGAAGCAACTGCAACTCCTGTACTTTCGTGATTTTCGTATCCTGCAACGGTAGCAAAACTTTGTTCGTCTAATATAAGTTCCATGGCAGGCAATTTGGCAGGAAGTTGAGCTGTTGGAGTCTTTTCCAAAGCACTATAACTTTTGCATCCCACCAAGGAGATGGCTATAAGCAAAATAGCTAAAAGATTCTTTTTCATGCGTAAAGTGTTTATCATTTTGACGGTCCAAAAGTAATGCTTATCATCCAAATGCAACAATTTTAAATCTTAATAGAGGTAAAACGAAGCAGATTTTTCTTTAAACGCTTGTTCGTTGTTGCGCCAGTATGACAAAATATCGTCTGTCTTGTATTGTTTTGAAAAATTTTCTCTGATAAAATTGGTCCCACACACCTTATCGAACATATTGTTGCGTTTTTCGGTTTCTGCCGAGAACAATACATGTGACGGATACAACTGATGCATGGCTTCTATTACATGAAACTGGATTTCGGAAAGGCGCGCCTTGTCATAATCGGTTATAAAGATTTGCACACCTTGAACGATTTGTCCTTGCATATCGCCAAACAAGGGTTTGTACAAAATAGGACGGAAAGCCACCCCTGGTAATTGTTTCGCACTTAAGACATCTGTCAATTCTACAGACTTTACCCAAGGAGCTGTCATTACCTGAAAAGGCAAGGTATAACCTACGCCAATGTTCATAAAGCCCATTTCACCGATAATACCGGTGGCTGGATACAAAATAGCAGCGGTGGTTGATGGAATTTGAGGCGAGGTAGGCACCCAAGGCAAACCCGTATCTTCAAAACGCATGCTGCGCTTCCAACCCTGCATGGGCACAACGGTTAGTTTGCAACCTATTTCTTGATTTAAGTAATTGGCTAACTCGCCGCAGGTTAAACCGTAAATATAAGGAATATCGAACTGGCTAACGAACGAAAAATAACCTTGGCTAACACCACTACCCTCTACTTTTTCGCCTCCCAACGGATTGGGACGGTCTAAAATAACCACTTCTTTGTTTTGCTCTTTTGCCGCCATCATGACCAAACCCATGGTGCTAATAAACGTGTAAGAGCGACAACCTATGTCTTGAATATCATACACCAACACATCAATGCCTTGCAACATCTCGGGCGTAGGTTTGCGCGTTTTGCCATAGAGCGAATGTACTTTTAAGCCTGTTTTTGCATCAACCTGGTTTTCGACCTTTTCTCCAGCAGGAATATCGCCACGAACCCCATGTTCGGGACCATAAAGCGCCACTAACTGCACATCGGGAGCCTCAAACAAAATATCAACTGTCGATTTTAAGTTTCTATCAACGCCTGTTGGATTGGTAATCAACCCTACCCTTTTGCCCTTTAACAGCTCAAAATTGGCATCGCGTAACACCTCAATACCGGTCATCACCTGTGAATATGCAACGAAAGGAGCAAATATGAATAAAATATAAAATAATAGACGTTTCATATTAGTTAGGAGTTAGGAGTTAGGAGTTAGGAGGTGTGAGTTGTTTTTGTTGTTTTAGTTATGCTGCTTAACATTTTATATATTTCTCTTGCTTCCTTTTGAATGGATGTATATTCATTCTTATTAATGAAATCAGATTTATATAATATATCAATCCAATAAATTGTTTCAACAGCTTCTTTGTAAGCGATATACATCTTTGATAAAAAATCTTTTCTACTTATACCACATAGTGCCTCAGAAACATTAGCACCAATACTAGTACCAGAACGTAACACCTGTTTAGATATTATATATTCATTCTTAATATTTAAATACTTGTACAAGTTTACAATCCTAATAGCAAAATTGAAACTCTTTTCTTTTATTAAACTTTTGTTCTCCATAAGAAACTTAATAAGATGGTTATAATTTGATTATTTAACTCCTCACTCCTAACTCCTAACTCCCAACTTTATACCCTATAAAATCACTCGAACTTTATTCTACGTACAAAACCAACCCCTTCAAATACTCCCCCTCTGGGTGATAGATGTTGATAGGATGGTCAACAGGTTGTGTTACTTGGTGCAGGATACGCACTTTGCGACCACTTATGGCAGCTGCCGAGAATACAGCCAAACGGAATTGGTCTTTATCAACTGCTTGCGAACAGGAGAACGTAAATAAGATACCACCCGATTTAATTTTCTCGAAGGCTTTGGCATTAAGGCGTTTGTAACCTTGCAAGGCATTTTTTAAGGCATCACGATGTTTGGCAAAAGCAGGAGGATCAAGCACGATTAAATCGTAATTTTCGTCCATTTGATCGAGAAATTTAAAGGCATCTTGCGCAAAAGCTTCGTGTCGATTATCGCCTGGAAAATTCATTTCCATGTTTTTGTTAACCAAATCGATGGCTTTGGCAGAACTATCTACCGAGTGCACACAAGCAGCACCGCCACGCATGGCATAGCACGAGAAACCGCCTGTATAGCAGAACATATTAAGCACCCTACGACCTTTTGCATAGTGTTCTAAAAGTTGACGATTGCTACGTTGGTCGATAAAGAAACCAGTTTTTTGACCTCTTTCCCAGTCGATGCAGAACTTAATGCCGTTTTCGAGTGCAATGGCATCGCTATCAGAACCGATTAGGTAACCATTTTCGGCACCTGTATCAGCTTTGTATGGCAAGGTGGTTTCGGACTTATAGTAAACGTTTTTAATTTTGCCTTCGCTGATATCAACAAGACACTGGGCTATTTCCTCGCGATGCAAGTGCATGCCCACCGAATGAGCTTGCATAACAGCCGTAGAGCCATAAAAATCGACAATTAATCCTGGCAAAAAGTCGCCTTCGCCATGCACCAAACGAAACGAACTATGCGTATCGGTATAATCCAAGCCAAGATCTTTGCGCATTTGATAAGCTGCCGTTAGGCGTTTAGTCCAAAATGCCTTATCAATGGTTTGTTGGTTAAAACTCAACACCCTAACAACGATACTGCCTATTTGGTAATGTCCAACGGCAATAAATTCTTTAGAAGAGGTATAGACCTCTACAATTTCGCCTTCGGTTATGTTTTTATCGGTATATGCTACTGCGCCCGAAAAAACCCAAGGATGGAATCGAAGCAACGATGACTCTTTTCCTTTCTTTAAAAAAATCTTCTTATAGTTCATCTTTTATCTTTTCGTATATATCCACACAAGCCCACGCATCAATTGCAGCGTACATTTGTTGTTGAGGGGTTAAAATAGCCGCTTCCCAATTGGTTAGACGTTGTGCTTTCGATATTTTTTTACCAAATAAAATGGCATACATTTTTTGTAAGCCTAATTCCTCAATACCCACCTTTTTGATTATCTTTTGCAAATCGACAAACCCAGTTGGTTTAAACTTGCACGAACGCAACAAAACCCGGTAATCATCGTGTAGCGACAATCCTATTTTTAGAGGCGCCTGTGCAGCTAAAAATTCCGATAAAATGGGCGGTATTCCCATTTTGCATACACGAATTAAATAACAAACTTGAGGAGTAGAAAGTTGCACCAATCCTACCTTATTTTTGACTCCTTTTACAAACGAGGGTTTAGTTTCTGTATCGAAACCTACCCAAGGATATTTAGTAAGGTCTAACAGGGCTGCTTCTAATTGAGGCATGGTCGTAATAACCTCAATGCGTCTGTCATCGTACGATAATACAGGCATTAAGTTTATTTCTTCTTTTGATATAGTTGCTGGATATGTGTTCATTTTTGTATTATTCCTCATCAACGTCGGGCTCAATATAGGCTAATTTATGGATAATAGACAGCGCTTGCAACAGGCGTTTACCCCAATAAAGTTCGAAGTTTTCGATTACATGAAATACGGCATCATTCATTACCTCTTCTTTTCCTTCTTTATAATTCATCAAGAAATCTTTCATGTCTTGATAAATATCCGTCAAACATTCCGATACAGAGACAACTTCTTCGCCTGTAAACTCCTCGTCGTACTGTCCCATAATTCGGGTTGCTCCTGCTCTAATCTTTTCGTATTCAACCTCTGTGACAAATATTTCTAAATTATCGTCGCACAAAGACAAAGGTTTGCTAACCATAGCTGCCTTCAAATAAAGAAAAGGCAACAATTTTTGTAATACCGGTACAAAGGTGCCAAAGTTTTTTTCTTGAGCTCGTTCCATAAAGGCGCAATACTCTACACCAACGGTTACAAATTCTACTACATTTTTTGCGTAAACATCCATTTTTTATAAAAAAATTCTATTATTCGACGAATAAATACTATTTTCGCAACAATTTCTTAAATAACACATGAAAGAAACAGTTGACAAAAAAGAACTTTGTGCCCTTTTTGCAGACGATGCCACCAGGCAAATTACGTTCTCAAAATTGGCAAAAAGCTACCAACAGCGTTTGTACTGGCACATACGTAAAATGGTCATGGTACACGACGACGCCAACGATATTTTACAAAATACCTTTATTAAGGCATGGACTAATCTATTAAGCTATCGAGGCGACGCCAGTTTTACCACCTGGATTTATCGCATTGCAACCAACGAGACATTGGATTTCTTACAATCGTCCTATGCGCGTCATGCTGGTGAAAGCACTGATTTTGAAACATCCTTAGCTGGCACCATCGACCACGATCCTTATTTTGACGGTGATGCGGCAGAAAAACTTCTTTACAAAGCAATAGCCACACTACCCGACAAACAACGGTTGGTATTTAACATGCGCTATTTTGACGAAATGCCCTACGCACAAATGTCCGAAATTGTGGGCACATCCGAAGGGGCATTAAAAGCATCGTACCATTTAGCGGTAAAAAAAGTAGAACAATATATTTTGGATAATCGTTAAACCTTTTTACAATTGCTTCGTCAAGCAATTAGACACGCCAAAATTAGTGAAAATGGAAGAACAAAGCAAAATAATCGGACAGATTGGCAAGAAAAATCCCTTCAAAGTACCCGAAAATTATTTTGAAGACTTTTCGGCACAATTAGAGCAAAAGTTACAAACCATTCCTGTAGCTCCTGCTGCTGCACCTGTTATCAAAAAATCATTTTTTAAAGCACACATTCAGCCTTTGCTTTATGTTGCAGCTGTAATTACGTTGATGACAGGCATATCGTACGTAGCCGTACAACCTATGTTGAACGACTTAAATGCAGAAATGCAACTGGCAAATGCCGAATATCCCGAATTATCAGAGGATGACTATTACGATTTGTTAGCCGAATACGATAGCGACGAAATTTATGAACTTTTATCGATGAATGATTAATATGAAAAAGATTGCATTATTATGGATAAGTTTGACATTATCGATGGTGGTAATGGCAAGCGACAACAAACAAGCAGAACTACCTGCTGACGCTCCTAAAAACCGATTAACCGAAATGGTTATCACGCATATTACCGAACACGGTATTCTAAATGAGCAAGAATTAGCCGATTTCACCGATATTTATCGCCATGTAAATGATCAAAAAAGAGAACTCAACAAAGCGAATCGTGCGATAAAAAAACAATTGGAAACATGCACCGATAGCCAAAAAATGATTGAGCTTATCCAAGAAATTGCTAATAACGATTTAAAAAGAGCTCAATTAGATAAGCAAGCATTAGACGAATACATCCAAAAAATTGATGCGTCGCGTTTGGTTCAAGTATTGCAATGTAGCGAAAAATACAAAAACGAACTTTTTAAGAACATGCGCATCAAACGTCACGAAAAATTAAAAGAAAAGTCGGAAAATAAATAACTTTTTGAGAATCAAAGCAGTAGAAATCTCTACTGCTTTTCTATTTTTTGATGCATTGGCAAAGAATCATTTTTTATTAAATATTTTTCAAAAAAGTGGTCGAAAAATTTGCATAGTTACAAAAATAGCCCTACCTTTGCATCGCATTTGAGAGATAACCCAAATGATGATTCGCTAGCTCAGCTGGTAGAGCACAACACTTTTAATGTTGGGGTCCTGGGTTCGAGCCCCAGCTGGATCACCAAAACAAAAAGAGGTATCTGATTTAGATACCTCTTTTCTTTTATATCATCACAACAACACCAAACATCCAAACCGTCGACTGTTGACATGCGAAGCATCAAAACCTGTCTTTTAGGTCTTGCTTTGTTGCATAACAAAGCAAGACCATTATGTCAAAGGAAAAAAAGTTCTTATGTCTTTCTGTCTAAAAAAATCAACGAGCGAAGCGAGTCCTATGACCATTAACTGTTTACCGTTTACCGTTGACTGTTGTCCGTTGACTATAACCCAAGTTTCTTCATTCTCGAAATAATCGCCCCACGCTTACGTCCGAAGCTATCAGCAATCTCATCGAGCGACAACCCCTCGCGCCACAACTCCGTCAACCTCGCATCATCCTCTTCAGTCCAAGGGTCGTAGGCATTCGGATACTCCCTGCGGCACTCCTCCACCGAGTAAGTCGGCACCCCCATCAACTGCTTATACGCCTTCAAATATTTCTTCAATCGCTTCACATCCTTGTCCGACAGATAAGGCAATCGGCGAATATCCATGTTGTCCGACAAATCATTCAACTTCACCGCCACCGCCAGCCTATTCTTCTTCACCCGAGCGATAAACTTATCGTATGGCTCCTCAGCCGACAGTTTCGTCACGCATCGTAGTGCCTCAATTATCTCAGGCGCAAAACCCTCCTGTTCCAATCGTTCGAACGACCACTCCTTCGAGTCCTCCACCACATCGTGCAGCACCCCCACAATCTTCTCCTCCACCGTCCGTCCCGCCTCCATCACACGCAGCGGATGCCCAATATACTCCTCGCCAGCCCTATCCACCTGACCCCGATGCGCCTCCCGCGCAATTTCAATAGCCCGTTCTAGTGTACTCATATGTCAATTCTCCTAAAAAAATCGCTCACCCTTGATTACAAAGGCAAGCGTATTTTATGTTTTATTATTTCGAAATATAATCAACAATCTTATTCACCAAAGCATTAGCAGGTTCAATCAAAGGCAACACCTCATCCTCTGACGTTTGATACGCACAATTATAATCTCCTTTTTCCCGCATAGTTTGTAATTGCGAATACAACTTACCATCCCCCATATCAAAAACACCAGTTCTAACATAATGTTGACCAAATAACACCACAACACCCTTGTGTGTATTCACACTATGACCATCATTTATAAGCAACGCCGAAACAGCATGAAATATAGCATAATACAACCTATTAGCAATATTATCCCAATATTCCAACATCTTTAAATTTTCAATTTGTGCCATTATCGACTGAGCCTTTTCAAGCTCCAATTGCACTATAATTCTACGTTCCTCATCCGTCAAAGCCATTTACAATACAATTTTATCAGATTCAACATTTTTATAGAACGGCATATATTTCAAGCTTATCCATTCATTTAGTGTATATATCACAGGCACAATAGCCTTACCCAATTCCCAACCGAGCATAGTAAAAGGAAACACCACATTATCATAATCACTTTGTTCAATTTTCGACTTATCAAGTATAATCAATATATCCCAATCAGATGATTCATTCTCATCTCCACGAGCCTGCGAACCATATAGCAACACCTGTCCTCCGCCAGGAACCACCTGCCGAGCCACCGATTTTATTCTACTCAATATTTGATTTTTAGTAATCATATCAAAAATTCAACCATTTACGCCACAAAGATAACACTTTTTTCTCACACTACAAAAACCATACCTCAAAAATCTCCTCCCTATTTTAGAAAAAAAGGAGTGACCTAAAACAAGATAAATAACTTCAACTATTAACCATCAACTGTTGACCGTAAACTATTGACAACACTCACATCCGCTGGCAACCACACCACTTCGTTCAGCTCATCGAGCCGAAGCCATCGAGCCGACTTATGTTCCAGTAGCTCCACCTCGCCATACCCCCCTCTGAGTCGCCAACACCCTATCCCCCTCACGAATAATAGCCGCCACAACTTCTATTGTTTTCATAAATATCATTATTGTAGGGACACGGCGTGCCGTGTCCTTCAATTATATTCTCTGCTCATACAACTTTAACATATAATCACGAGAAATTAATTCTCCTGGTTGCATCTTAATTTTATAAATACGAACCTGCTCTTTGCCCAACGAAATATAAGTAGAAAGATTCAATTTTAAACACAACCCACCATCTTTTTGACCTAAATAAACTTTTTCAACCTTGTAATAACCATCAATACATCCATCTACCATTGGCAAGAAATATTCAATATCCATAAAATTGATATTCTTAGGAAGAGTCTCCATTGCATACTTCTCGGATACATGGTCTGAAAATTTAGCAAAATCATTATCTGATTTCCTCACCAATCCAGTAAGAATATTAGCTTTAGGAGCCATTTTATCAAGAGAACCAACATTTTCTATAGCCTCTACATGAAAATCTCTTTCAAGTGTAAATGAATCACTTACGTAAAAATGTGTTTTTAAACTATCTAATATTTTATCATTTTGAGCCACTTCATCTTTTACTTTTTCATCCTTAATGCGAAGACTTTTCCATAGTTCTGGTTCTTCATTTTTCATCAAAGCTAAAATAAGATAGTTACCATTTGACTTTGGACGATATATTTTACCATTCAACAAACGAAAATTATCTTGAATGAATCCATAACAATTCATGCCATCACGTGGTTGTAATATTCTGAATTCATATAAACGATTTAATGTGCTCTGGATTTTACTACGGAATTCATTGCGAACATACTCTCGCCAAACTGCTTGTACATTTTTATTATCTCTACCATATAGGGATACGATATATAAAAAATTCACATCGTAATGGCACAATAACAACGTATCTCTATCAAACAAACGATTCTCAAACTGCCTATTTAGTTGTATTCCATCCTCTTGTGATTTCAATTCTTTATCTTCAAAAGACAAGAATTTATCACCTCCAGATTGTTTATTAGGTATTCTTGCGCTAATAAAGAAGTTTGGTATAGGATTATAACCTTCAGTCAGAGCATCTCTCAATTGAGGTTGTTCTCCATTGTTATTTCCATCAAGGAATAAATTCATATTCCATTGAATCACATTCCTCGCATATGTATATTGCTTATAAATAGATTTATCGTCTAATTTAGTACAATCATTTTTAGATCGCTTATAATATTTACTATCACCTATATAATAAGTAAGTTCAGATTGTAAATTTGATTGTTCGATAAGACCATGACCAACAAACATATGGTCTACTAATTTACCATCTTTCTGATCTGTCAGTTCTTTATCTAAGTTTTGTTTGTCGTTACCACCAACAAGAGTGTCAATCATCACTTCAAATATATGCTCAAAATTTTTTGCAAGCAAATAGTCATCTTCTTGTCGGTTCATTGATATTTTATATTCCCTATCAAAAAAAGCATAACACAAATCCCAAATTCTTAGAGCCTTATCAGAGAAATATTTATATTTAATTTGTTTTAACCTACGACATCCAAGGTTTTTATTTATGTATACATTCTTCAACCTATCCGAATTGATAAGTTGATAGTTAATATTGATATCAAACGAAAAACCATGAATCTCACGAATATAGTTCAAAATTGAGAAATAGATTACCAATAATTCTTCGTCAAAGTTCACCATTTTCTTTTTATTCACTGGATTGGTATAGATAGGTGTTCCTTGTTGAATAATAGCATTAGACTTATTGATGGTCTTATTCCAGTTTATCTTATTATGCCCAGAATGGACATTTTTGACGATGAATGTAAAGTATTCTTGATTATTTCTGTTAAAATCTCGTAGAGCGATAATAACATCCAGTAAAGTATTATACTTTTGTTTTTTACCTCTACTCTCCGCTTGATATTCTCTACTTTCGAGGATATTATCATTATATTTTTGTTTGTATACGCTAATAGTTCGATAAATCCAAATCGATAAAGTAGATAGAAATTCTTTATATTCCTTGCATCCTTCTTCTTTAAATTTAGATTTTATTTCTTCCGATTCAAAGTCAATAATTTCTTGAGGTGAAGCTCCAAAAATAGTATCTTTTGCATTTTCATTTTCTTCATTTGATTCACCTGTTAGCACCACTTTAGGCAAGAAAAAAATCACATCTTTTGCTGTTTTACTATAGCAATATCCTACATACTCCAAAGCATATGTATCTTCCTTATTGGGAATAGATACAACATCTTTGAGTATATCCCTTATAGTCAACCCATTTCTGACCTCACTATTAAGTGTATATGGATATCCTTCTATAAATAATAGCATGCGTTCAGTGTTATTTTATTCTTCTACTTTTTCAATAGCAATATTTAATTTGTTATTTACATTACGAATAAACATTTGGAACAACTCTTCTGTCCATCCATTGATACCCCAAACAGTTTTATCGCCCCATTCGACTTTAAAACGCCTTGTGTTTGCAAAAGATTGATTATCTCCAGGAGAAGGTTTCCACGAAGCTACTAAGAAACTCTTTCTTTCGGAAATTTTATTCCAAAAATTAATCATATCATCCACCGACATTTCAGTGTGTTGAGTTGCAAAATCTTGAACTATTTTTTGCACCGCTTTAGGTGTTGTGTATTGCACTTCACCTCCATCAATCAAATATTTTGGTATAGGCTTACTTCGTCTACCTGGGTCTGTGATTTCGTTAGAATCTGTTTCATAAATAAATTCAGCAACACCTAACGCCTCCATCATTTTAATCAATTTTTCAGACCCACCTTCGCCATGTAATTCCGAGAACGTAACAGTTTCTGTATCACTAATTTTAAAAATATCGCCTTCACCATCTTTACATACATCATTCCATAAATAAAACAATATTTTATTAAGTAACATTTTCTCTGTGATTATTCCATCATGTGGGTTGACAAAATAATCCCCCAACATTTTATCCTCAGAATTAGTAGCATCAAGAATTTTAGCATTAACCTTACTTTGGAATGATACCCATGAATAACTATTATTTTTGATGTTAATTATCCAATCGGTATTTTTATACTTAATCGGCATATATTCCCAATCCCAACGACGTTTGAAAGCCGAGTCGATTGGGAACAACGATTGGTCACTCGTATTCATC
Organism: uncultured Bacteroidales bacterium; assembly: GCA_937911935.1. Lineage (GTDB taxonomy): Bacteria > Bacteroidota > Bacteroidia > Bacteroidales > Paludibacteraceae > Enterocola. Next base: position 16,085 of record CALDQH010000013.1, read on the forward strand.
GTTGCCCAAATATAGAGATTTGGAGGAAGCACGAGTACCTCACCATTACATACTTTATCTGCCACTTCATCATCACCACAAATTTCATTAATCTGGCACTTAATCTCCTCAGGCAATTGCAAACCTTCACTACCAAAACTCAATTTATCGGTTGGTTTATCCTCAATAAGAGCTTTTCTAATATCATCATCTGCCTCTATTGGATATTCCGAATAACCTTCTTTGCGGTCAAGAAGTTGGAATATATCGCCAAAAATTTGTGCACAGTTACCACGATTTATCTCTTCAATAACAAGGAATTGTGGGGCAATAGTCTCTTCACACATCTTCTGCCAAGCTTTAATATATGCCTTAATAAAAGCCTGCTTAACAAACTTATATTCTATTTTACTAGTTTGCAAGAATTCACCAGTACTAGAACTAGGATCTTTAAAACGTACAGTCTCATTACCATTCAAACCATACATATACTCTTTCTCTGTCGTAGGCTTATACGCCCCCACAAAAGTCGAATAATCACTATCAGGATGGAATGTTGTACGAATAGTATCAGAATACTCCGATACTATCTTATTAGTCTCATAACTTTTACCAGTCCCTGGTGCACCATAATAGATTTGTTGGAGAGGTCCAATAAACTCAATTACACTATCCTCAACATACTCATTTTGAGACAAACCTTGCCCCAATACCATTTTAGCCATTACGGCCAAAGTAGCATTATAACCATATTCATATTTATCAACCTCCGACTTTCCAGATAATGCTGCTTTTGCTTCTCTTCCTTTTGAATCTGGGTTGCTGCGAAAATAATCAACAAATTCTTTCAACAAAGATTTTGATATAGTTCTCAAGCCAACAGCACCTTTACTAGTTGATTTTACCTGATAACACAAATTATCTTCTGCTATAATTTCAACCTGACCATTGCTTGATTTATCACCTACTTTTAAATTTATATCTTCCATAATATTCAAATTTTATAAATTAACGCATTCTCAATTTTCATCCTCTATCGCTACATAATTCGTAAATCGATTCCATCCTCGAGCTGCCCTGTAGTAATGGATAGAATTTTTAGGAACACGTATTTCGACAGTTTCAACGATTGAAGGTAATTTATCCTCAAGTATTGGTGATAATTCACTAGCAATAGACAAAGAAATAATATTATAACAATAATCAAAGGCTCCTGTTCCTATTTTTTCCAATTCCCCATCAATATCTACAATACGCAATCCTTCACAACAACCCAACGCATTATCCTCTATCTCTCTCACCTTCTGCGTCATTTTTATCCTTTTTAATAACTTACACTTAAAAAAAGCCTTTTGGCCTATCACCTCAACACTGTCTGGAACAACGAATATCGGTTCACTTTTTTGGGCTGGATATTTTAACAAAACACTTTTGCTTTTATTATAAAGTACACCTTTTTCGCTCGAATATTTTTTATTTCGTTCATCTACAATAATATTAGTCAACCCATTACAAATATCAAACGCATTGTGTTCTATATCAACAACATTTTGACCTATTTTTATTGTATCAAGACGGTAACATTGGTGAAAAGCTTCCAATCCTATCTTTGTAACACTATCAGGAATATCAACAAAACGAAGAGACTCACAAAAAGAAAATACTTTGTCTCTAATCTCAATAACACTATTTGGTATATTGACCGAAACTAGTGATACACAATGAATAAACGTACAAGAATCAAGAGTTACAATACTATTACCTAAATTTACTA
>CALDQH010000014.1 GCA_937911935.1 uncultured Bacteroidales bacterium
AATTTGCCAAAGGAGCCCAAATTGACTTTGTATTGGGCAAATTTACTACCGAAGAACAAACTACCTTGCCCGCTCGCATTGATTTAGCCATCGATATGCTAAAAAGTTTCTGCTTGGCTGGCATTAACATTACCATGAATCAATTTAATAACAAGTAAAAAAGTGGCAGCATCGGAAGTAAGAATAGACAAATGGCTTTGGGCAATGCGCCTGTTCAAAACCCGAAGCATAGCCGCTGATGCTTGTAAAAAAGGACGCATTAGCATTGGTGGCAACACCGTAAAACCATCGCGTACCATCACCGTTGGAACCGTAGTAGAGGTCAAAAAGCCCCCAATGACCTACTCTTTTAAGGCACTGCAACTTACCGAGAATCGTTTAGGCGCCAAATTAGTGCCCGAATTTATGGAAAATGTCACACCACCCGAGCAATACGAAATATTAGACAGAATGCGCATGGTGGGCTTTATAGACCGTGACCGAGGTACTGGACGACCTACCAAAAAAGAGCGTCGCGACTTAGATGCTTTTATGGAATGTAATTTTGACGACGACGATTGGGATTTCTAAATTTTAATTTATATCTTTGTAAGATAAGTTAAATTTCAAACCATTACATTATGAAAGGTATTGTATTAGCAGGTGGTTCGGGTACTAGATTATACCCCATTACCAAAAGTATCTCTAAACAAATCATTCCGGTTTACGACAAACCCATGATTTACTACCCTATTTCCATTTTGCTCTTAGCTGGTATCAAAGAAATTCTTATCATCTCTACTCCACAAGACATTCATCTATACCAAAATCTTTTGGGTGATGGTTCGTCTTTGGGCATCCGTTTTGAATACGCCATTCAACCCTCGCCCGACGGTTTAGCACAAGCCTTTTTAATTGGCGAAGAATTTATCGGCGACGATAGTGTTTGCATGGTACTTGGCGACAATATTTTTTACGGATACAACCTTTCTAATATGCTAAAACAAGCCGCTTCGCTTCAAGACGGCGCTATTGTATTTGGTTACTACGTAAACGACCCCGAACGCTATGGCGTAGCCGAATTTGACGAAAACGGCAAAGTTCTTTCGATCGAAGAAAAACCTGCTAATCCAAAATCAAACTATGCCGTAACAGGATTATACTTTTACAGCAACGACGTGATAAAAAAAGCCAAATCGCTTAAACCATCGGCTCGTGGCGAGTTGGAAATTACCGACCTTAATAAATTATACTTAGCAGAAGGTCGCCTAAACGTTCAACTAATGGGTCGTGGTGTAGCTTGGTTAGATACAGGCACACACGACAGCCTACTTGAAGCATCTAATTTTATTGCCACCATTCAAAACCGCCAAGGTTTGCAAATAGCTTGTTTAGAAGAAATTGCTTACAACTATGGCTACATTAACCGCGAGCAATTGCTAAAATTGGCCGAACCTTTGAAAAAGAATTTTTACGGACAGTACCTTATTAAAATAGCAGACGAACCTAATATTATATAACTGTCGATAGTCAATAGTCACTAGTAACTCGTCTATTATTAGACAACAAGCTACAAGTGACAAGTAACAAGTAACAAGTGACAAGTAACAAGCGACAATAACTATGGAAATAATAGAAACTGGCATAGAAGGTTTATTGATTATCAAGCCTAAGATTTTTGGTGATGCTCGTGGCTTTTTCTGCGAGACATACAACAAGAAACGTTATCAAGACGCTGGCATCATGCAAGATTTTTGCCAAGATAACTTATCTAAATCTACCTACGGTGTTATTAGGGGTTTGCATTTTCAACTGAATCCAGAGAGTCAATCCAAATTGGTATCGGTAGTAGAAGGCCGTGTTTACGACGTAGCAGTTGATATCCGTGTAGGCTCACCTACTTACGGTAAATGGTATGGTGTAGAATTGGATGCCGACAGCAAAACACAATTTCTAATTCCACGTGGTTTTGCCCATGGTTTTTCGGTACTATCAGAAACCGCTGTATTCACCTACAAATGCGACAACCTATACAACGCATCGTTAGAAGGTGGTGTTATGTATAACGACCCCGATTTAAACATCGATTGGGGCATCCCAACGGACAAACAAATCATATCAGAAAAAGACCTTAAACATCCTTTGTTTAAAGATTTAAAAACCAACTTTGTATTTTAATCGACCATGAAAAACATTCTTGTAACAGGAGCATACGGTCAATTGGGCAACGAGGTACGCATTTTGTCTGCCAATTATCCACAGTACAACTTTATGTTTACCGATGTAGATAGTTTGGACATTTGCAACAAAGCCATGTTGCTTGATTTTGTACAAGGAAACGACATTCGATACATCATTAACTGCGCTGCTTATACTGCAGTCGATAAAGCCGAAGACGAAGCCGAATTGTGCGAAAGAATCAACGCCAAAGCCGTAAAAAATCTAGGCGAAGTTGCCCAAGAAGTAGGCGCAGGCATTATTCACGTATCGACCGACTATGTTTTTAATGGCAAAGGATATATGCCTTATACCGAAGATATGCCTACCAGCCCCTGTTCGGTATATGGAAAAACCAAACTAAAAGGCGAAAAGGCTTTGCTAAAAGCCTGCGAAAATGCCATTGTGGTACGTACGGCTTGGTTATACTCCTCATTTGGAAACAATTTTGTTAAAACCATGCGTAAATTGGGCAGCGAACGCGAACAATTAAACGTTATTTTTGATCAGATTGGCACTCCAACCTACGCCGAGGATTTGGCTGCTGCTTTGTTGGTTATCTTAGACCAAACCTTCGATCAACAACACAGCAAAGGTGGCATTTATCATTTTAGCAACGAAGGTGTGTGCAGTTGGTACGATTTTACCCTAAAAATCCACCAATTATCGGGCATTAACACCTGCCAGGTAAACCCCATCGAAACCAAAGATTACCCCACCAAAGCTGCTCGTCCTCATTACAGCGTACTGAATAAGGCAAAAATAAAAGCTACCTTTGGCATTGAAGTTCCACATTGGGAAAGCAGTTTAAAACGTTGTATCGAAGAACTTAATCAAGAAGACTAACCACGTGAACGAAAGCACGTACATATTAGAAAACGCAGATCCCATTGTATTTTGTGGGGTTAATAACTGCAACATCCGTTTGCTTAAAGTGGTATTCCCCAAGATTAAGATTGTGGCACGCGGCAACATGATTAAAGCCATGGGCGACGAGGTAGAACTCGCACACTTTTACGACAAGATGGTTTTGCTCGAAAAACATGCAGCCGAGTTTAACAACCTACCAGAGGCTACCATCATTGATATTGCGAAAGGCAAAACCGAAGCAAACGACCCCGTGCCCAACAACCTGATTTTACATGGTTTAAACGGCAAGCCCATTACCGCTCGTACCCCGAACCAACAAAAATTGGTAGCAGACTTTGATAAAAACGATTTGATGTTTGCCTTAGGGCCAGCCGGATCGGGTAAAACTTACACAGCTATTGCTTTGGCTGTAAGAGCTTTAAAAAACAAGCAAGTAAGAAAAATCATTTTAAGCCGTCCTGCCGTAGAGGCTGGCGAAAAATTAGGTTTTTTGCCTGGCGACATGAAAGACAAAATTGACCCCTACTTGCAACCTTTGTACGACGCATTAGAAGACATGATTCCTCCTTTTAAATTAAAGGAATACTTAGAAACACATGTCATTCAGATTGCGCCCTTGGCATTTATGCGCGGTAGAACCTTGAGCGATGCCGTTATTATTCTGGACGAAGCGCAAAACACCACTGCCCAACAAATCAAAATGTTTTTAACTCGTTTGGGCTTTAACTCTAAAATGATTATCACAGGCGATAGTACCCAAATAGACCTTCCAAGTAGCAAACAATCTGGCTTATTACATGCCATGCACATATTAAAAGGTGTAAAAGGTATTTCGTTTATTGAATTTGACAAAAAAGACATCATTAGGCATAAACTTGTATCGCGCATTGTAGAAGCCTACGAAAGGAATGAGGCATTAGTTAAAGGAGAGTTGATAAAGGAGACGTGTTGATGACCGAAGGGAATAAAGGAGAAATATTAAACTCGCTTCGCTCGGACTAATCGGTGAATCGACTAATCGACTAATCGATTGACTTTCGACTAGCGACTAAACACCTAAACGACTAAACGACTAAACAAAAAAATTATGAACGCATTAACAGCAACTAATTTCAATTTTAAAGGCCAAACTGACGTGTATCATGGCAAAGTACGTGACGTATATAGCATTGGCGACACCCTAGTAATGGTAGCAACCGACCGTATTTCGGCATTCGACGTAGTGCTACCCAAAGGCATTCCTTACAAAGGACAAATGCTAAACCAAATTGCAGCTAAATTTTTGGATGCCACTGCCGACATCGTTCCTAACTGGAAATTGGCTACCCCCGACCCCATGGTTACCGTAGGACGTCGTTGCCAAGGTTTCCCAGTAGAAATGATTGTTCGTGGTTACCTATGCGGTAGCGCATGGCGTGCCTATAAAAACGGGGTACGCGAAATTTGTGGTGTTAAAATACCCGATGGCATGCGCGAAAACCAAGCCTTTGAAACACCCATTATTACCCCTACCACCAAAGCAGAATTGGGTCAACACGACGAAGACATTAGCAAAGAAGAAATCATTGCTCAAGGTTTAGTGAGTGCCGAAGATTATGCTATGTTAGAACAATACACCCTAGCCTTGTTTAAACGTGGTAGCGAAATTGCTGCTAAACGTGGCTTAATTTTGGTAGATACCAAATACGAATTTGGCAAATGCGAAGGTCAAATTTACCTAATGGACGAAATCCACACTCCAGACTCATCGCGTTACTTCTATGCTGAAGGCTACGAAGAACGCTTTGAAAAAGGCGAAGCACAAAAACAACTTTCTAAAGAATTTGTGCGTGAATGGTTGATGGAGAATGGTTTCCAAGGCAAAGAAGGTCAACAAGTGCCCGAAATGACCGACGAAATTGTAGCTGGCATTACCAACCGTTACATGGAACTATACGAAAACATTACCGGCGAAAAATTCGAAAAAACAGATACATCGAACCTATTAGAACGCATCGAAAAAAATATTGAAGCGTATTTATAATTGGCGATTAGTTAAAGGAGAGTTGAGAAAGGAGAAAGGAGAAAGGAGAAAGGAGAAAGGAGAAAGGAAAATTTTTGTGCAAGCTCAGTGACCGAATCAACTTAACAACTAAACGACTTAACGACTAAACAAAAAAACGAGTAAAGTTAATTTACTCGTTTTTTTTATGTGCATTTTTCAACATTTGGGCAAAAAAAAGTAGTTTTTCTTGGGTGATTATTTAAAATTTGGTAATTTTGGGATTGTTATTGATTAAAAATTATGACAAACGCAAAAGGTTTTATTACACAAGTTATCGGTCCGGTAGTGGATGTATGCTTTGAACAAGGAGGCGATGCACTACCTAAAATTCACGATGCTTTGAACGTGATTCGTCCTAATGGACAGAAACTTATCATTGAATGCCAACAACATATCGGCGAAAATTCAATTCGTGCCATTGCCATGGACTCAACAGACGGTTTGGTGCGTGGCATGGAAGTTATTCCAACTGGTGCTCCCATTTCGGTGCCCATTGGTGGACAAATCAAAGGCCGCTTGCTCAACGTAACTGGCGATAGCATCGACGGAATTTCTTCTTTGGACCGCAGTAAAGAATACCCCATTCACCGCCAACCACCTACCTACGAAGAATTGGCAACATCCAAAGAAATTCTATATACAGGTATTAAGGTTATCGACTTGTTAGCACCTTATTTAAAAGGTGGTAAGATTGGTTTGTTTGGTGGTGCTGGTGTAGGTAAAACCGTGTTGATTATGGAATTAATCAACAATATTGCAAAAGGTTACAACGGTTATTCTGTATTTGCTGGTGTTGGTGAACGTACACGCGAAGGCAACGACCTTTTACGCGAAATGTTAGAAGCAGGCGTTATCAACTACGGCGAAGAATTCAAGAAAAGCATGGAAGCAGGCGATTGGGACCTTTCTAAAGTAGATCCAGAAGCCCTATCTAAATCGCAAGCAACCTTGGTGTTTGGACAAATGAACGAGCCTCCTGGTGCCCGTTCGTCTGTAGCTTTGTCTGGACTAACCGTAGCCGAATCATTCCGCGACAACAACGAATCAGGTGACAAAGGAAACGATATTTTGTTGTTTATCGACAACATTTTCCGTTTTACTCAAGCAGGCTCCGAAGTTTCGGCTCTATTGGGTCGTATGCCATCGGCTGTAGGTTACCAACCTACCCTTGCATCCGAAATGGGTCTTATGCAAGAACGTATTACCTCTACCAAAAATGGTTCTATTACCTCGGTACAAGCTATTTATGTTCCTGCCGACGACTTAACAGACCCTGCTCCTGCTACAACCTTTAGCCACTTGGACGCAACCACCGTATTAAATCGTAAAATTGCCGAATTAGGTATTTATCCTGCGGTTGATCCCTTGGACTCTACCTCACGCATTTTGGATCCAACTGTTGTGGGCGAAAAACACTATAACACAGCAAGACGCGTTATTGAGTTGTTACAACGTTATCAATCGTTGCAAGATATTATTGCCATTTTGGGTATGGAAGAATTGTCGGAAGCAGACAAATTAGTGGTACACCGCGCTCGTCGTGTACAACGTTTCTTGTCTCAACCTTTCCACGTTGCCGAACAATTTACGGGTATTCCAGGTGTGTTAGTTCCCATCGAAGAAACCATCCGTGGTTTCAACATGATTATCGACGGCGAAGTGGATCAATACCCCGAAGCAGCATTCAACTTGGTTGGTAACATTGATGCTGCCATTGCAAAAGGCGAACAACTTTTAAAAGAAAGTAAGCAATAATCATGAACGTTTCCGTTTTATCTGCCAGCAAAAGTTTGTTTCAAGGAACGGCAACATCGGTTGCTTTCCCCGGGGCTCAAAGCGCATTTACGGTTTTAGAAAACCACGCTCCTATTATATCGTTGTTGACGAAAGGTATTATTGTTATTACCAACGAAAAGGGAGAAGAAACTCGCATTGACATTGCTGGTGGATTTGTTGAAATACACGCAAACGAGGTAACAGCTTGCGTTGAGTTGGTATGAAACGAGAATTACCTATTTTGTGGTTGAGTTGTATTGGTAGTGAATTGGTGATTACCTTGATTCATCAGTTTATTTTCCAAGCACCCTACCAAAGATTTTATCTACTGATTCCCCTGCTGTTTATGGGTATTGAGTGGATTTATTACGAAATTGAGCAATATGCTCGCAAACAAACAAACCAAGCAAAAGCAACCCAGGTTTATATGATATATAAAACCGTTAAGTTGTTGATTACCTTGGCTGTTGTATTGGGATTGGCTTTTCTGATGCCGCAAGTTGGCGTAGCATTTTTTATCCGATTGGTAGCCGTATATTTGATTACATTGATTGTAGAAACAAAGATGGCTATGGCATGGATGCTTGATAAAACCAATAAGAAAAACGAATGAGACAGTTAAAATACATACTGCTTTTGTGTACGATGCTATTGTGCCCTGTGGTCATAGCATCCGAATCGGCACACGAGGAAAATACTTTTCAACCCGTATCGTTTCTGTTTGGCCACGTGGGCGATGGATATGATTTTCACATTACCGAAATAAACGGACATCCCATTTCGGTACCCCTATTGGTAATTGCCCACAGCGAAGAAAGAGGTTGGTTTGTCTTTTCATCCAGTCATGTCGCTCACGGACACCAATACGAAAATTTCTACATTGCCAAAGGTGGAGATTACGACGGAAAGTTGGTAGAAATCAATAGCAAAGGCGAAGTGGTAAGGCCTTTTGACCTTTCTATCACTAAAAACGTATTTGCTATTTTATTATCGAGCGCTATCTTATTAGGCATCTTTATCCCCATGGCAAAAGCCTATAAAAAGCGTCCATTGGGCGTTCCCAGCAAAGGATATAGTTTAATGGAAGTAGTGATTAACTACATCGAAGACGATGTGATTAAACCCGCTTTAGGAGATAATTACCTTCGCTTTTCGCCCTACCTTTTAACAGTATTTTTCTTTATTCTGTTAAACAACTTGATGGGCTTGGTTCCTATTTTCCCATTCGGAGCGAATCTAACTGGCAATATATCAGTTACCTTTGTTTTGGCTCTGTTTACCTATTTAGTAACCAACTTATGCGGAACACGCGAATATTACAAAGAAGTTCTTTGGCCAGATGTGCCTACTTGGTTAAAATTCCCACTTCCGCTCATGCCTATTATTGAGATTATATCTACCCTAACCAAACCGATTGCCTTGATGATTCGTTTGTTTGCGAACATTTTGGCAGGTCACCTTATTATTATGGTATTGATGGCACTCATCTTTATCATTACCCTAAGCATGGGTGCAGTGGTAGGTGGAGCAACCGCAGTGGTTTCTATTTTGTTCTCTATATTTATGTACTGCTTGGAACTATTAGTAGCCTTTATCCAAGCATACGTATTTACCATGCTTTCTGCCACCTTTATTGGTATGGCACAAGTAAAAGAACATCATTAATATCGCATTGCTGGCGCAATGCTCCGGTAATTCGGAGATTTGGTGATTATTCGTACTTCGTACTCATCAGTACGTCGGTGAGTCGACTAAACAACTAAAGTTGCGAGCGAAGCGAACTAAACGACTAAACGACTAAACAACTAAACAATAAACACTTAACACTTATCATTATGTTATCAGTAATTCTTCAAGCCGCCGTTGCAGGCGCATCGTTAGCTAAATTAGGTGCAAGTATTGGTGCTGCTATCGCTATTTTGGGTGCCGGTATGGGTATTGGTAAAATCGGTTCTGCCGCTATGGAAGCCATTGCTCGTCAACCCGAAGCAGCAGGTGACATCCGTTCGAGTATGATTTTGGCAGCAGCCCTTATCGAAGGTGTAACCTTGTTTGCTATCATCACTTGCGTATTGGCTATCCTATTGTAAAAGGAACGACAAAAACAAGTCCCTTATGAGAGTGAATTAAAGGGATACGTTAATGAATCCCTTTAATAACTCTCAATAAAAAAAACAAAAACAAAGATTATGAATCTATTCTTACCGGATTCCGGATTAGTAATATGGATGCTGTTGGCATTTTCGATTGTATTTTTTGTGTTAGCAAAATTTGCATGGCCAACCATTTTATCTTCGCTTAAAGAGCGCGAGGATCACATTACTACTTCGCTAAAAAAAGCAGAAGAAGCGGCACAATCGTTGGCTGGTTTGGAAGAAAAAGGCAAAGCAATCATTGCTCAAGCACAAGAGAAACAAATGCAAATGGTTAAAGAAACCAAGCAATTGAGCGATAAAATGATTGCAGAAGCTAAAAATCAAGCCAAAGCAGAAGCCCAACAAATAATTGACAATGCACGCGAGCAAATTGCCAAAGAAAAAGCACAAGCCATTGCCGAAATTCGTAGCGAAGTGGCTGCCCTATCCATTGGCATGGCCGAAAAGATTTTGCGCAAAGAATTAGAAAACAAAAAAGCGCAAGAACAATACATTGAACGTTTGCTCAAAGAAAACGTTAGCGCATCATGAATCACGGAAAAATATCCATACGATACGCCAAAGCGCTATTAGGTAGTGCAACAGAACAAAAGGTAGCCGATAAGGTGTACAACAACATGTGTACCTTAGAGCAGTCTTTTCGTCAGTTTGCTACCCTACAACAGGTTTTGGACAATCCATCGGTCAAAGCTTCCGAAAAAATCGGCATCCTTAAAATGGCATGTGGCAAAGACATCCATGCTCTTACAGCCACTTTTATCGACTTTGTTCAAAAACAAGGTAGAATTAGTCAGATACAGTGGATGGCATTGACGTACCAAGATTTGTATCGTAAAACAAAAAACACGGTCATTACCAACTTAACCAGCGCTGTACAACTACCCACCGATTTACAAAACAAGATTGTAGCGTGGATAGAAAAAATTCGAGGTGTTAAAGTGGAATTACGTACCGAAATTAACCCTGACATCATTGGCGGTTATATTATCGATATTGATAACAACCGTTTGGATGCCAGCATTAGTGGACAATTATCAAAATTAAACAAATATGCCGGACATTAAACCCAGTGAAATTTCGAGCGTGTTGCAAATGCAACTTGACGGCTATAAAAACCAACTCGAATTTGAAGAAATAGGTAAAGTACTTCAAGTAAGCGACGGTGTTGCCCGTGTTTACGGCTTAAACAAAGTTCAATCTAACGAATTGGTTGAATTTGAAAACGGCACCAAAGGTATCGTACTTAACTTGGAAGAAGACAACGTTGGTGTGGTGTTATTAGGCCCTACACAAGATATCAAAGAAGGTTTCGTGGTGCGTCGTACCAAACGCATCGCATCTATCATGGCAGGCGAAGGTATGCTAGGACGTGTTATTAACGTTCTTGGCGAACCCATCGATGGCAAAGGAGCTATTTCGGGCGAACGTTACGAGATGCCTTTGGAGCGTAAAGCACCAGGCGTTATCTACCGTCAACCCGTAAAAGAACCCCTACAAACAGGTATCAAAGCCATTGACGCCATGATTCCCATTGGTCGTGGTCAACGTGAGTTAATCATTGGCGACAGACAAACGGGTAAAACGGCTATTGCGATTGATACCATTATCAACCAAAAGGAAAACTTTAAAAAAGGTGAACCTATTTATTGTATTTATGTAGGTATTGGTCAAAAGGGTTCGACCATTGCCAACTTGGTACAAACATTGGAAGAAAATGGTGCAATGGAATATACCATTGTCGTATCGGCTACTGCATCAGATCCTGCTGCTATGCAATTCTATGCTCCTTTTGCTGGTGTTGCCATTGCAGAATATTTCCGCGACACAGGTCGTCATGCGCTAATTATCTACGATGATTTATCGAAACAAGCTGTAGCTTATCGTGAAGTATCGTTGATTTTGCGTCGTCCACCCGGTCGTGAAGCTTATCCTGGTGATATTTTCTACCTTCACTCTCGTTTGTTGGAACGTGCTGCCAAAGTAATCAAAAACGACAAAGTTGCACAATCCATGAACGACCTGCCAGAATCGCTAAAAGGCATGGTAAAAGGTGGTGGTTCTATTACTGCCCTACCTATTATCGAAACGCAAGCAGGTGACGTTTCTGCCTACATTCCAACCAACGTAATTTCAATTACAGACGGACAAATTTTCTTGGAATCGACCTTGTTTAACTCGGGTGTGCGACCTGCTATTAACGTGGGTATCTCCGTATCGCGTGTAGGCGGTAGTGCTCAAATTAAGTCCATGAAAAAAGTAGCGGGAACTTTAAAATTAGACCAAGCTCAATACCGCGAATTGGAAGCTTTCTCTAAATTTGGAGCCGAAGTAGATGCAGCTACAAAAATCGTACTTGACAAGGGCGCGAAGAACGTAGAAATTCTTAAACAAGGAAGATATTCGCCACTAACAGTAGAACAACAAATTGCTATTATCTACTGCGGAACCAATGGTTTGCTTGCCGATGTTCCATTAGATAAAGTAGGCGAATTTGAAAAGAATTTCTTGGAAATTATCGAGAACAAACACAAAGAAACTGTATTAGAACCATTGAAAAATGGTCAATTAACAGACGAAATCGAAAGCATCTTACGCAGTGAAGCTGCTGCCCTATCGGCTGGCTATAAAAACAACTAAACAATTAAATGGCATCTTTAAAAGAAATACGTGCGCGCATTCTCTCGGTAAACTCTACCAAGAAGATTACGTCTGCCATGAAGATGGTATCGGCTGCCAAATTGCATAAATCGGAAGAAAACACCTTGCGTTTTATTCCTTACAAGCAAAAACTTACCGATATACTCACTCAATATTTGAGTAATATCGAACCTGGTACGGTACAAATTCCACTAGCAGAAAAGCGCGAAGTAAAACGTGCCAGCATTGTATGTATATCGTCCAATAGCGGTTTGTGTGGTGTCTTTAACAGCAACGTAAACAAATTATTAAACGAGGCTATAAGCAAATATCAAGCACAAAACGTTTCGGTATCAATCTACCCTATTGGCAAAAAAATAAGTGATTATGTACGTAAATTAGGTTATCCTGTTACCATCGATTGTAATGATTTATGCGACAAACCATCCTACGAACAGGCTTGCACAGTAATCCAACCTTTGGTACAACAATACCTAAACCAAGAAATTGACGAATTGATTCTTTTGTACAACCATCACAAAAATGCTGCGTCACAAATTCCTACTAACGAGGTATTATTACCGTTAAGTACAGAGGTTACAGAACCTGTTCAGGGATTAAACAAAGACAACCAAAACTTGTTATACATAACAGAACCTAATGTAGAAACGGTTATCAACCAGTTGGTTCCCAATGTAATAAGAATGCGCTTCTACGCCGCCATCATGGATTCTACCACTGCCGAACACGGTGCCAGAACAACCGCTATGCAAGTAGCATCTGATAATGCCAGCAAGATGATAGAAACCATTACCCAACAATACAACCGCGCTCGTCAAGAGGTAATTACCAACGAGCTGTTAGATATTGTAGGCGGTTCGGAAGCCTTGAGAAATTAACAATTCGAACGTAAAAGTTGCACAAAATTTTAAATAATGTGCAACTTTTTGTTTTTTTATCAATAATTATACGTATCTTTGGAAGTTTTTAAAATACATTAACATGAAAATAACTCGACTCTTTGATTTATTACCTCATTACAAAGAGGTAAAACCAGATCAACAAGTTGCTTTAGCATGCAAAAGAGATGGTAAGTGGATTAACTACAGTATTGACGATTACATTGAACAAGTCAATTATGTTAGTGCCGGTTTACTATCATTAGGCGTAAAAAAAGAAGATAAAATTGCCATCATCAGTTCAAATCGTCCTGAATACAACATTTTGGACATGGGTATTATGCAAATTGGCGCCATTCCTGTGCCCATCTACCCTACCATTAGCGAATCTGATTATCAGTACATCCTAAATCACGCCGAAATTAAATATGTATTTGCCGAAGGCGAAGAATTATTGCGTAAAATCGAGCATATTTTGCCCGAGGTACCATCGCTTAAAGGTATCTACACCTTTATCGACCGTGGTCGTCATAACTACCTTAGCCAATTGTTGGAAGCAGGTAAAGCTAATTTAGATCTTGCAAAAATTGAAGCCATCAAGGCTACTATCAAAGAGGACGATTTGGCATGTATCATTTACACTTCGGGTACAACTGGTGTTCCCAAAGGGGTTATGCTTATGCATAGCAACTTTGTGAATCAAATCATGAGTGTACAACACATCTTGAATCCACGCGATACCAAGGCACTTAGTTTCTTGCCCATGTGCCATGCATACGAAAAAATGTTGCTATACGTTTATCAATATGCTGGATTGTCTATTTATTATGCAGAGAATTTGGGTACCATTGGCGAAAACATCAAAGAAGTAAACCCCAACATTATGTGCTGTGTGCCTCGTTTGTTGGAAAAAATTTACAGCAAACTATACTCGGCAGGCAAAAAACTACCTGCAGGCAAACGTCAATTGTACTATTGGGCATTCGATTTAGCCATGAAATACAACATCGAAGGCAATAGCGCATGGTACAAATCGCAATACAAAATTGCAGACAAATTGATTTACAGCCAACTTCGCAAAGCTATTGGCGGCGATTGGGACGTAATTGTTTCGGGTAGTGCTGCTATTCAACCTCAATTGGTATCGTTCTTTACTGCTATTGGCATGCCTATCTTTGAAGGATACGGACTAACTGAAACATCGCCCGTTATTGCAGTAAGCAACCGCGAACCTCACGGATGCTGTGCAGGAACTGTTGGTTTCCCCATTGCTGGTGTCGAAGTTAAAATTGTAGAAAATAACGAAATTGTTTGTCGTGGACATAACGTTATGAAAGGCTACTACAAAGCACCTGATTTAACTGCAGAAGCTATCGACAAAGAAGGTTGGTTCCATACTGGCGATACGGGTGTCATCACCGAATACGGACAATTAAAGATAACGGGTCGTTTAAAAAGTATCTTCAAAACATCTATGGGTAAATACGTAAACCCATTCTTGTTAGAAGAAAAAATGGTACAATCTAACTTTATCGATTCTATCATGGTGGTGGGCGAAAACCAAAAATTCTGTGCTGCCCTCATTGCTCCCGACTTTACTTTCTTGAGAAACTGGGCTAAATTGCACGATATTGAATATACCACCAACCAAGAAATGGTTAAACATCCACGTGTACGTAGCCGTATTGGCGAAGAAATCAAAAAATACAACGCTCATTTTGGCGATACCGAAAAAATCAAGAAATTTGAATTGGTACCCGACGAATGGACCGTTAAGAATGGTTTGCTAACGCCTACCCTAAAAATTAAACGTAAACAAGTAGCCGAACGCTACCAAGCAGAAATAGATAGCTTGTTTGCGTAATTGCTACGATTGCTATACAGAAAAGAGGTGACTAAGCTTAGTCACCTCTTTTTTATGCGCTTTCCCTTTTCAGGAGCCAATGCCGCCAAGGCTACTAACACATTACTGCATACCACGTGTAAAAATAGAGAGACCTATCAAGGTTATTCTAAAGAAGTTAAATCTTGCAACGCATTGTTAGTCTCGACCAAGGATTTGGTTTTGTGGATGCAAAGGAGTTGTTCTTTTTCCAATATGAGATTGGTTGGGAATTGTTCCAGAGTGTACAAGCCACATACTTTTTCTAACAAGGTGTGATTGTATACACTTATCTGAATAATAGACACAACGCCTTGTTTGCATTTTGCTATTGTTTTGTCTGAGCAAACGGAAAAGCGGTAGCGTTTATTAGATTTTCCTATTAGGGTTACTTTTGCGTTTAACATAGTATGGAGGGTTAAAATTATTATTCGACCAAAATGTAATTTATACCATCAGGAAGTAATACATATCTTTCATGTTCTGTAAAATCATCCGAGAAAACACTATAATCTAAATGACTATACATGGAATCTAACTCTATACCTGCCATATCACATAACGAATAGAAAATGTTATCTGCATTGAGTTTAGCATTGATTCTTTTTTGAGCGTTATATACTTTTTGCATGTTATTCTGTTTATAAACATCTGAACACCAAAACATAAAAGGAACGTGATACTCTGTTTTTACAGGACTACAATCTCCTCCATGCCCGCCACCATCAGCTGTAATATTTTCACCATGATCGGAGACAAACGTAAAAGTAGAAGCTATATTCTCTTTATTGATTTGACCTATTATATGGCTCAAAATCTTATCTTGATACAACATAGAATTGTCGTATGCATTGATATATAAGCTATCGTTATTTGCCCTCTCTTCTGCTGATGCAGTCTTAAAATTTGGTTTCCAAACGTCAAAATCTTCTTCAAAATTAGTATAAGGATGATGATTTCCCTTGAATTGAAGAATAAGGAAAAGATTATCATCGCACGATTTAATCAAAGAATCAATGGTTAAAGCAATGTATTTATCGCCTGAGATTTCTTCTTCTCCTACTATTTTATTGGGAAATAAAATAAGCGAATCTACTCCATTCGTTAGGTACGTTTCATAAGAAAGTAAATTTCCACCTGCCACTAAAACAAATGTTTTAAAACCTACTTCTTTAAATGGCTGTACAATACCCTTTTCCTTGTAATTTATCTCATAATTTAAAGGAGTAGCACGCGTAACAACCTGTGGCACAGAAAACATGGTCAAACATGCCGTTGAATAATAGTTATTGAACGAAATCAGATGACTAAGTGTATCTAAACATGGAGTTGTTTCTCTATGATATCCATTAAGTGATAGTTTATCAAACCGCATAGATTCACCTATTGCCAATACATGGACCTCACGGTTATTGGATTTTTGTTTGGTAGCATGAAAAATAAAATGCTCTGCTTCTGAGATAGATTGTTTTACTTGCTGAATTCTTACAATATTATAAATTTGATAGGGTACGTTGTATGGCGGACGATTGAATATACGCGTAGGAATAAAATAATGATATGTTAACTTGTCTTGGTAAGACACATGTAACTTATAACATACAAATAAACTAGGAAGTAAGAATGAAGTTAACAAAAACGCAACACAAATTTTCATGTTTCGTTTTGAAGTTTGCGAATATGTATAAGCCGATAATATTGAAAGTAGAAGAATTGGTAACCATTGCCAACATATAGAAGCATTGGCTTTGATAAAATCACCACCCTCAGTTGCATCGGTCATAATAATTGCCAAAATATTGCCTGATAAGACATAATTATCAAACAGCATAACCATGGTATACTCTAATACTGTACAAATTGTTATTATCGCCACCAAACTATAGTAAAGTACTTTATTATTGATAAACAACAAGATAGCTAATAATGGCAATCCATATAATAGACTAGTAAACAGATAGCTTATGCCTGATTGTTGAGTGATAGCAAAAGCAAAAGTTGGATATAAGGCACAAAGAAATAGCAGTATAGGTGAAAGATAAGAGCCTAATAATAACGTTTTAAACCAATTGTAAATCTTAGAATTACATAAATTTTTGAAGCAAGTAGCCATTACTATACCTAGTTGTGGAAGAGGGCTACGGGGTTCCGCATTATTATAAGTTAATATGTAGCAGACATAAAAAAAGCGTGAAGCCCTGCACTGTCGCTCGCTTCACGTTCTGAGGCTCCTAGGAATGATGCCCACCTTGTAGAAACGAGCAACGCATAAGCCCCACGCCGATATGTAATCATACCACACAATACACCCTTTATTAGCGGACATGGTACACCATGTCCCTACATTAGGTTACGTGTAGATATGAGAATACACACCCACGGGGCATTCACGTTGCTTTGTTTTTTACAAGGTTGTTGAAATTTTCCTAGGATTTCAGAACGTAAAAACCAAAGCGTAGTAAACGCCTTTAAATATGTCTTGTCCCACCCTCCCGCTTTACACTTAGTAAAGCATCGGCGCAGGACTCTACAAAATTAATCTTTATTTTTGGAAATTTAGTATCGGACTCAAATAAAATCAATTATTTGCTATCTTTGCAATTGCAAATAAGGCATCACATCTTAATTCATTATACATGGAACCTATTTTATTTTTTGGGGAAGAAACTACTACCCAACTATTTATTAACAACTGCACTAAAGCTGGTATATACTTAAAAGGACTACATGGTTTGCCTACACAGCTAACTCCGCAACAATGGATTTGGGTTAGGACCAGTTCATTTAAAGACACTTATGGAGATTGGGAGAATTGGTATAAATGCAGATTCTTATTAGAGTCAGAACCTGTTTCTGCATTAAACGGAACAGAATTTGAGCCTATTCCTGGGAAAACTCTAACAGAGCAAGTATCTGAATACTTCCTGAAACTTGGAGGGATTGCCTACAGTCCATACTTTGGGAATGTTATTTTGGATAAAAAAGGAGCAGACGATAGCCTTGCTCATGGCATGGGACGTAAAAAAGCAATTGCATATGCAGCAGTAAAAGACGTCATTGAAAAAGGAATTCTAATTGATTATGACTTTAATCACAAGGGAAGAAATTATAATAGCGCAGTAATTTCTGCACCTATTATAATAAAGGAAGAAAGATTTATTTGCAGCGTGGTTATTACAAAAATGCAAGATAACAGATTTTACTTGCACGAAATAAAAGAACAAAAAAAGCTTTCGAACGAAGGTTCTAATACTGTTCAGAGACAGCCGCAACGTTCAAAAGCTTTTGCAAAGATACTGCAAAATATTTTATTGACCAAGGATTTGGTTATAAATCTGCCTTTGGATAGAAACGGAGAGCCGAT
>CALDQH010000015.1 GCA_937911935.1 uncultured Bacteroidales bacterium
ATATACATCTCCACCATAATTTGTAATATCTGTAACAAAATTATCTGCTAAGAAATTAAAAGTTGAAGAAGCATACGCCCAACAATACGACACCGTATCTGCCTTCCAAAACGAGTTGCAAGGCTATCGCCAACAACTAGTTGGTCCCTATCTAACCGATAGCGTAAAACGTAACGAGCTAGTACAGGAAGCATACAAGCACTTTTTGGAAGATATCGAGGTGAGTCATATCTTATTCCGCATTGACTTCCCCAACGAAGCTCCTCTTGCCCTAGAGAAAGCACAAAAGGCACGCAAACGCCTAAAAAAAGAAGACTTTGCTAAAGTCGCTGTCGAAGTTTCAGAAGACCCATCGGTAGTAGAAAACAAAGGTTACTTAGGATATACCACAGGGGGACAATTTGTTTATCCTTTTGAAAGAGCTGCCTATAATTTAAAGGTAGGCGAAATTAGCCAACCTATTCGCACCTCATTTGGCTACCACATCATCAAATTACACAATCGTCGTCCTTCCAAAGGCGAGATTCGCGTTGCGCATATCCTCAAGCGCAAACCTTACCAAGCCGATTCTGCCCAGCTTGCTGCTGTAAAAGAAGAGGTTTTCAAAATGCACCAACAGCTAAAAGAAGGTGCTAATTTTGCCGAATTTGCACGTCTGTATTCAGACGACAAAGAAACACTACAAGGGGGAGAATTACCATGGCTCTCATTAGGCAAAACCCCACCCGAATTCGAAAAAGCAGCATTTGATTTGAATGCCGAAAACCGACTTAGCGAACCTGTAGAGGCAGTTTACGGATGGCATATCATTCATTTGCTCGAAAAACGTCCCATTGGTTCGTTCGAATCCTACCAAGAAAAATTAACAAACCGCGTTAAAATGGACCAACGCAGATCCATCATCAATCGCAGTTTTATCGACAAACTAAAAAAAGAATACAACTTTAAAATAGGCAAAAACGACACCATTGCTACCTTTGCCAACCAAATCATTAGCAAAGAGGATTTTGGTGAATTCATAGAATCAGTTGGCGATACAACCGTTACGCAAGAAGCATACATAGACGTACGCTTAATGCAATACGAAAATCAACAATTAGAGAACAAGTACCCCGAATTTGGCATGCTCATGAACGAATACCGCGAGGGCATTCTACTCTTTAATATTTGCAACGATTTAATTTGGAGCCGAGCAAGCAAAGATACCGAGGGATTGCAAAAATTCTTTGAAGAAAACAGAGCCGACTACCCTAGCGATTACACCTACAAAAAAGGTCCTGTAGTAAACGACTACCAAGTTTACCTCGAAAAACAATGGGTACAACAATTACGAGAAAAACACACCGTTACCATTCACCACGATGTTCTAAATAACATTCCATGAGTTTTGTAAAGCGTCTTGTTATCCTAACCTTTAGCATTATTCTGCTTTCGTCCTGCCAACAAATTGTTCAAGATTTAACACGCGAGGCCGTATTAGAAGTAGAAGGAGACTTTCTTTATCAAGACGAAATAGAAAACTTTATCCCCGATAACATTTCCAAAGAAGATAGTTTATACCTGGCAGAGAGTTACAAAAAGCAATGGGTTACACGCACATTGCTATACAAAAAGGCATTAAGTAACATCGGCAAAGACAAAAACATCGAACAACAAGCAGAACTATATCGCAAAGAATTGATGATCAATCAATTTCAGCAAAAACTCATTGCCGAAAAACTAAATGATATTCCAGAAGATTCTTTGGTATCCTATTACGAAAAGAATAAATCACTATTTCCCTTAGACGAGGTAGTCGTAAAAGGCATCTTCATACAACTACCCACTTCTGCAACCGATCAAGCTGATTTATCCAAATGGCTTTCGAATACTACCGACGAGAACCTAGAAAACATCATGCGATACTGCACACAACATGCCGTTTCGTACGAGTTCAATTTAGAATCATGGACTCCCTATAACAAGATGATTGCGCTCATGCCACAACCCATTAGCGCCAACGACCCCTCGTTAACACGCGGCATCATCGTGCAAACAAATCAGGAATATAGTTACTATTTACGCATCACTGGCAAATGCGAATCAGGATCGCCCGAACCCTACGAAATGATTAAACCCAGACTACACAACATACTCCTAAACCAGGAAAAAATACGCTTTATCAACCAATTCCAACAAGAGCTATACAACCAAGCTATCAAGGAAGGAAAAGTAATCTCACACGATAACGAGTCTTTATAAACCATGCAAAAAATACTTTCTATTTATATCTGTTTTATTCTATCTCTTGGTCTATACGCAACCAATCGAATCGTAGATCAAGTCCTATGGGTTGTAGGCGATGAGCCTATTTTGCAATCCGACATAGAAAATGAGATAGCCAGACGCCGATACGAAAAAGAAAGTATTGACGGCGATGCCTATTGCGTCATACCCGAGCAAATCGCTATTCAAAAACTTTTTATCGCTCAAGCCAAATTAGATAGTATTGTCGTACCAGAAGGCTCTGTTGATCAACAAGTTGATGCCCGTATCAAATACTTTATCGGGCAAATCGGCTCGAAAGAAAAATTAGAAGAATATTTCAAGAAACCACTCAAGGATATTCGCGAAACCATGAGTTCGTCGGTACGCGACCAACTTATGGCACAAGAGATGCAGCGTAACATTATGAGTGGCATACACATTACACCTGCCGATGTTAGACGTTTTTACAACGAAATTCCCAAAGACAGCATCCCTACCATTCCAGAACAAGTAGAAGTACAAATCATTAGTATATCCCCCCAAGTAACACTGGCAGAACAAGAACGAGTAAAGAGCCAATTGAGAGATTTTCGCGAAAAAATTGAAAACGGCGAATATGAGTTTTCTACCTTGGCCATCCTTTATTCCGAAGACAGAGGCAGTGCCCTACAAGGTGGCGAGTTGGGATTTATGACAAGAGGTAAATTGGTACCCGAATTTGCCAATACAGCCTTTGCATTATACGATCCCAAGAAAGTTTCTCGCATTGTAGAATCCGAATTTGGCTACCACATTATCCAGCTAATCGAGCGCAAGAACGATCAAGTCAATTGCCGACACATCCTACTTACCCCCAAAATTGGTTATGCAGAACGCATCAAGACCAGCACACAATTAGATAGCATTGCAACCTGCATACGCAACGAAGAAAGTTCTTTTGCCGAAAACGCCTTACGCTTCTCGGAAGATGAATTATCAAAACAAACCGGTGGCGTAATGATTAACATGCAAAATGGCACCACTAAATTTCAATTACAAGAACTTCCATCCGAGATAGCCAAAGCCATCTATGGCATGGAGGTAGGCGAAATTTCGAAACCATTCCCTTACAAAGACGAAAAAAACAAGGAACGCATTGCCATTGTCAAACTAAAATCCAGAACAAAAGCCCACAAGGCACACCCTGATACTGACTATCAATTACTAAAAGACATGGTAACCGGCCTAAAAAACCAAGAAGAAATCAAAAAATGGATTCTAAAAAAACAGGCCGAAACCTACATTTACATTACCCCTGAGCACCGCAATTGTACCTTCCAATTCCCCAATTGGGTAAAATAAATGCATCGCAATGAAAAAATATCTGTACATACTTTCATTGTTTCTTGCATGCTTTACAATGGGTTGGGCACAAAAAAAACTCATTTACTTAGACCATTCCGACAAACTTGAATTTGACAACGAGAAATGGCCAGACTGCCAAATCCTTATCGGCAACGTTCAACTTAGGCACGAAAACATGATTATGCACTGCGACAGTGCCTATTTTTTCGACAAAAACAACCAAGTTATCGCATCGGGTAACATCAAAATGAATCAAAAGGATTCCTTGTTTATCTACGGCGACAAACTATTTTACGACGGCGATACCCGCCTTGCGCGCCTACGTCACAACGTACGCATGATAAACCAACAAGCCACCCTTTATACCGACTCACTCAACTACGATCGCCGTCAAAATATCGGCTATTATTTTACGGGCGGACGAATCGTTGACGGAAATAACGTTTTGGTTTCTGTAAAAGGAAAATTTTATCCAGACATCGACTTAGCTGTTTTTCAGAACGATGTTGTACTTACCAATCCAGATTTTATCCTTACATCAGACACCTTGCATTACAACACACAAACAGATATTGCCAACATTTTAGGACCTTCCAATATTGTCCACCAAGACAGCACTTTTATTTATGCAGAGCGCGGTTGGTACGACACGCAAAAAGATTTATCCGAATTAACCCAAAATCCACATCTTCACGACCTCGAAGGACATTACATTGCAGCCGACACACTCTTTCATGATCACAAAAAGCACCACAGCGAGGCATTTAGCAACGTAAGCCTACAAGACTCCACCAACAACATCATAATTTCGGGCAATTACGGTTGGTATAACGACAGCACACTCAATGCACTAATTACCAAGACACCTACCCTGTACTATTTTGAGCAAGACAAGCAAGATACGCTCTACCTAACTGCCGATACCCTACAATACAGCGACCAAGGGCAACGTCTAAAACTAAATGCATACCACCACGTTCAGTCCTGGCATACCGATTTTCAGAGCCTATGCGATTCTGCCTTTTATAGCGATCTCGACTCAACCTTACGACTATACGGCACCCCCGTTATGTGGAATGATTCTAACCAACATACCGGAAACGAAATTCATATCTTCCTTGCCAACAATGTCGTTAAAACAGTAACGTTAGAGAACAATGCCTTTGTTTTCTCACGCACCGACACCATCGTATATAACCAAATGTCAGGCAAAAAAATCATCGCTCATTTTGCTGATAACCGCATGTATAAAACAGAAGTGATGGGCAATGCTCGGAGCATCTACTTTGTCGAGGATACAGACGAAGCAAACCCTTCACAAACATCCGAAGAAAAAAACTACACAGGTATCAATCAAGCAGAAAGCAGCAATCTTACCATGTATATGAACGACCGCAATGCCATCAAGAAGATTGTAATGAGTCCTACATCAAACGGAACGCTATATACTCCCGATAAAATTACCCAGAAAAAAGTAACCCAATTAGAGGGACTACACGACTATAACAACATCCGTCCCAAGGATAAAAACGATATTTACATCCCCAAAAATAAAGAAACCTTGAAGGCAGCCGAAGCCACCAACAAGGTTCGTAAAAGACGTCGAAACTTACAATAAATTAAGGTTGCAACGACTGAATTCTAGCAATGCTATCATCAATGCTTGCTTGTTCTATCTCAAAATTATGCAAGCCTCCTTGCAAATATTTCTCATACGACATCATATCGATAAGACCATGACCAGATAGGTTGAACAAGATAACCTTTTCTTGACCCTCTTCTTTGGCTTTAAGCGCCTCGCGAATTGCTACCGAGATAGCGTGCGTTGATTCGGGTGCAGGAATAATTCCTTCTGCCTGAGCAAACAAAATACCTGCTTTAAAAGTTTCTTCTTGTGGAATTGCTTGCGCCTCGATAAAACCATCTTTGCGCAACTGACTGATAATGGTTCCTGCGCCATGATAACGTAAACCGCCAGCATGAATACTTGCAGGCTCAAAATCATGACCCAAGGTGTACATAGGCAATAGCGGTGTATAACCTTCTGTATCACCAAAGTCGTACGCAAACTTGCCTCTGGTTAATTTGGGGCACGATGCAGGCTCTGCAGCGATAACTCGTACATTTTTACCTTCGGTAAATCGATGACGCAAGAAAGGCAAAGAAATACCCCCAAAATTAGAGCCCCCACCAAAGCAACCAATTACCACGTCTGGATAATCACCCGCAATAGCCATTTGTTTTTCGGCTTCCAAACCAATAACGGTTTGATGAAGCATAACATGGTTCAATACACTACCAAGCGCATAGCGTGTATATTCATCTTTCAATGCTTCCTCTACTGCTTCGGATATAGCCATACCCAAGCTACCATTGGTACCAGGGAATTGTTCGCGCATCTTTCTACCAATCTCGGTTTCGGCACTTGGAGATGCAAAAACCTGCGCCCCATACGTATTCATGACTGCTTTACGGTATGGTTTTTGTTCGTAGCTCACTTTGACCATAAACACCCTCAAATCCAATCCAAAGTGTTTACACGCAATACTCAAAGAACTACCCCATTGACCAGCACCTGTCTCGGTGGTCAAATGTTTAATCCCCTGAATCTTATTGAAATAAGCTTGAGGAATAGCAGAGTTTAATTTATGAGAGCCTACAGGGCTAACACTTTCGTTCTTGAAATAAATTTTTGCTGGTGTATCCAATGCTTTTTCCAAGCCAGATGCACGCACCAATGGCGTAGGACGATAAATGCGGTACAAATCACGCACCTCATCTGGTATTTCTATCCAACGATCTTGGCTAAATTCTTGATCAATCAGTGCCTTGGCAAAAATAGGTTCCATATCCTCTTTTGTCAACAACTGCTTGGTCTTAGGATTAAGCATTGGCATGGGTTTATTTGGCATATCAGCCACGATATTATACCATGCTGTTGGCATCTCGTTTTCTGGCAAAACGATTTTTTTCGTTGTTTTCATAGTATATAGTTTTTGAATTTATTCGCTGTTTATCTCATATTGCTTAGGAAGCAAAAAAAACCGCAGGTGGATAACCTACGGTTTATATAAATTATATATAACACTGTCCACCTTTACTGCTTAAAGGCGGCGCCACCAAAATTTATGTGCCATATATAAATTCATTTTGCTTATCTTCGTCTTGTTTAGACAAGTTTGTAACAGAAAGAGTTCGAATCGTCACAGAACAATCCGAACTATATTTTCCATCACAGCATAAGATTACGCTTGAGCTGTTTGTTCAGCAGCTAATTTACCTCTGTAGAAACCACATTCTCCACATACAGTGTGAGCAATGTGCAACGCACCGCAGTTAGAGCAAGCTACCAAAGTAGGAGCTACTGCTACATCATGAGTTCTACGTTTAGCAGTTCTGGTTTTCGATTGTCTTCTTTTAGGATGTGCCATAACTTTATTATTTAATTGTTTATTAACGATTTAAGTTGTTCCCATCTTGGATCAATTCTATCCGAATCCTCGGTAGGAGCATATTCTTGTAATTTTGCCTCCATCTCTGGGTCACACTCACCTTCGGGATGAACAGGACAAATAGGGATGGTCAAAGCCGCAAATTCAAACAAATACCAACCAACTTGAAAGGTGTCATTATCTCTCAATACCACCAATTCATCAGTCTCCTCAGTTTGGTCAGTTCCGTATTTAACCACCAAATGATCAACACTATCAACAAGATGAGTCATATTTTCCAAGCACCTTTGGCACTCTATTTGCACCTCTCCTTGTTGTTGCAAGGTAATATCATAAGCATCCACCACTTTTTTTATCGTAACGGTAGCATGCACTAATCCACCTTTAATTTCTTGCTGATCAATACTTTTATAAAAAGCGTCATCCAACTGATACGAGAAAACCGTAAGGTCCTCTTCTAGCAATCTTAACGATATTGCCATTTCATTTAAACAAGCCATACCACGACACTTTTTTAGAAAGTGGATGCAAAGATAGTGATTTTTAATTGAATAGAAAGTATTTTTGAAAGTTTTTTTATGCTTTTTGCAATTCTATTCTAAAAGTAGTACCCACATTCACTTCGGAATAACGAACATAGATTTTTCCGCGGTGATATTCTTCGATAATACGATATGCCAACGACAAGCCCAATCCCCATCCTCTTCGTTTCGTCGTAAAACCAGGTCTAAATACCTTGGATACATCATGCTTGGCAATTCCTCTTCCATTATCTGTCACATCCACACAAATCCAAGAGTCCTTAGCAGTTATCAAAATCCGAATCGATCCCTCATCACTTATTGCATCTACCGCATTTTTACACAAATTCTCAATCACCCACTCAAACAAGGGCACATTCAACATGGCATAATAAGTACCTGTAGCTTCATAAGTTAGACTAATTTGACGAGAGATACGTTTACGCATGTATAACACAGTCCTTTCTACTACCTCATTCAACTCCGTCAACTCGAGTTCTGCTTTCGAGCCTATTTGCGAAAAACGATCCGCCACCATGCGCAATCGATCTATATCTTTTGCCATTTCAGGCAACATCTTATCATCGGGGTATTGTTGCTTCAATATCTCCGACCATGCCATCAAAGACGATATGGGCGTACCCAGTTGATGTGCTGTTTCTTTCGACAAACCTACCCAGACCTTATTCTGTTCAAACATCTTAGTCACATACAAAATCACCAGTATCAACACAAAGAACAAGACCAATACCGCAACCAGCACAAACGGATAATACTTCAATAACTTAAACAAAACCGAATCATCGTAACAGATATACTGAGTCTCTCCCTCTCTTACCTCGATATAGATTGGTTCATTAACACGGGCATAATTGGCTGCGAGCTCTTTTAGCTCCTGTCCCGAATAGGATTCGTTGGGCAAATTACGATAAGATATAACCTCTCCATCTTGACCAACCAACATTACTGGGATAGTCGTATTTCCGATAACCACCTCTTGAGCCAATTTAAAATCAGCCTCACCGGCATCAGCGCTTGCCAGAATGCGGGTTGCCTGCGCCCACAACTCCATCTTAGCATCTTCTTCCTTCGACAACCTATCAATCAACGTACTCGATACCCACAACAAAGCAGAGGCTATCGCAAGTGCAACGCCAATAAAAAGATATTTAAAATAACCTTGTAATTCGTAAATGCTTGCCATTACTGTAATAACGATTATTTTCCTATTTTATTGTACAGATTCCCAAACCATTATCTATACTTCCCTGTCGAAATATCCGCCAAAATACTCAAATAACTTTGATACCTCGATTCGCTTATTTTATGTTCTTGCAAAGCCTTTCTTACCGCGCAGTCCGGTTCGTTCTGATGCAGACAATCATCAAAGCGACACTCCTTAGAAAACTGAAATATTTCGGGAAAGTAATGACCTATTTCGTGAGCCTCCATATCAATAATCCCAAACCCTTTTATGCCAGGAATATCAATAATACGTCCATTCTCAACCTCATACATTTCGGCATAAGTTGTTGTATGCATACCTGTCTGATGAGCCCGCGATATATCTCCTGTTTTTACCTGCTTTGAAGTATCAATCGCATTGATAAACGAAGATTTTCCAACACCCGAATTACCAGCCAAAAGACTTATTTTGTTTTTCATCAATTCGCGCAACGAATCCACACCGTCACCATTATACAAAGAAGTCGCAACAACCGTATAACCTAACGAACGATACAAGTAACAATATGCATCTAAATAAGCGGCATCTTCTTCACCCAACAAATCAATTTTATTAACCACCAGAACAACAGGAACGCCGTAAGCCTTTGCAGTCACCAAAAAACGATCTACAAATTCATTGGGCGTCTGTGGCTGAGACAAGGTCACAAACAACAAAGCTTGATCCACATTCGCAGCCAAGATATGCGATTCTTTTGACAAATTAGAGGCTTTACGGATGATATAATTCTTTCTCTCATGAATCCGAACGATTTGCTCTCCTTCTACTTCTACCCTATCTCCTGCCGCCAATGGATTAGTCGTTCTTATCCCTTGCAACCTAAATTTACCTTTTATACGTGCTTCTACCACCTGTCCATCGATGAGTTCTACCCAATAACGACTTCCAGTACTTTTAATGACTAATCCTTCCATCTTAAAAAGCTTCTGTTGCTGTAATATAAAATTTTACTTCGCCGAAATTATTTCCCGCCACATCCAAACGCAAATTTACACGCGCATCATTCAATCGAAACCGAAGACCTGCTCCATAACCTACTTTTAACGTATGAATAGCAGGATTATACACATCAAAAACATCTCCTACCGAGCAAAATACAGCGGCTTTTAATCTACTCCATATAGGTACCCTATACTCCGCTTGCACCATAAACATGGAGTTATCTGTAAATTTCCTTTCTCTAAACCCACGCAACTGATCACTACCACCCAAGGTTGGCAACATCTGAAATGGAACATCCCTGCCCAACTTCATATCATAATAAACTTGCCAAGCAAAAACTTGCCCCAACCAAGTAGGTATATATTGCCTAAAATCTAATGTAAAAGATGTTAGCGAATAATCACTTCCCAAAGCCTTTTGATAAGTTACACAAGAGAATTTTAGAAAATTAGAAAACTTCTGCGGATAAAATCCATTGTCTCGAGAATCGTATGCAAACTGCACACCCACCCCCCAAACAAAATAAGGATCCCAACCTGCAGCCCCGTATGTTTGCTCAATATAGGGTCGTTGCGCCACAACCGAATCTGCCAACAACAAACGTTCGCCTCTTACCCCTACATACAAACCCAACATAACGCGTGGATTAAACAAATAGAAGGGCTGAAAATTGATGGCAAAATTTTGTGCTGTATATAAAAAATCATCGACAGGAGGAGTATTTCCTATGCCATAATAATGATCTGGATAATGCCGTAGATTCACATTACCCGTTAAGTACATTTTATTGTTCAGCACATAAAACCGAGGATTGATATTTATCTTAGCCTGATTATTGAGTGTATAAATAACACTACCGGATATACTGCTTATCTTGCTTAGGTCGTGACTTTTAAAATAATAACCTCCTGTTGCTCCAAATCCTACACTTGTTTCCTCTTGATAAAATCCAATCGGTACAGCAAACCAGCTACGACGAACCTTTGGAGAGGATATCTGTTCAAGCATCCGTGTAGCATTAGCAACAGAATCCGCCTTCTCGACAGAAAGGGCGGATTCTACTATACCTATCAAACAAATAACGACAAGCAGTATTTTTTTCATCTACACGGTCATTATTTCTTTTTCTTTATCAGCTACCATATCATCAATGCGCTTGATAAATTTATCGTGTATTTTTTGCACATCGTTTTCAGCATCTTTTTCCACATCTTCGGGCATGCCGTCTTTGATTGATTTTTTCAATGCATCAATCGCATCACGACGCGCATTACGCACACTGATTTTAGCATCTTCGCCTTCTTGTTTAGCCTGTTTCACCAAGCCTTTACGACGTTCTTCTGTCAAAGGAGGAATGCTCAAACGTATCATCTCACCGTTATTTTCGGGAGTAATACCCACTTCCGATGCCATAATTGCTTTCTCAATTTCACGAATCAATCCTTTTTCCCAAGGTTGAATAGCAATCGTACGTGCATCAGGAGTTGATATAGATGCTACTCCAGATAGCGGAGTCATGGCTCCATAATATTCAATTTTAATACCATCCAAAATACGGGGATTAGCCTTACCTGCACGAATACGTGCCAATTGTTCATCCAAAAACAACAATGCGCATTCCATCTTTTCAGAAGCAGCATTCAAATTCTCTTTTATATCAACCATTGTTATAATTATTTATCGAGTTACTAAGGTTCCAATTTGTTCTCCCATAAGAACTTTTTTCAAATTTCCATAGACATCCATGTTGAAGACATAAATTGGCAAATTATTTTCTTTACACATGGTAGTTGCCGTTAAATCCATCACCTTTAAGTTACGATTATAGATCTCATCAAAAGTAATGGTATCAAATTTTACCGCCGTAGGATCTTTCTCGGGATCTGCCGTATAAATACCATCCACGCGCGTACCTTTCAACATAACATCTGCGTTCACTTCTATACCACGCAACGAAGAACCCGTATCGGTAGTAAAGAATGGATTACCCGTACCACCCGACAAGATAACCACCTCGCCATTTTCGAGGCAATTAATAGCTTTGTCGCTGCTATAATATTCCCCAATAGGTTCCATACGAATAGCGGTCAACACTTTATTTTTTACACCTTTAGCAGTCAAAGCCGAGCTCAAAGCCAAACTATTGATAACAGTTGCCAACATACCCATTTGATCTCCTTTTACGCGATCAAAACCTTTAGATGCCCCACTCAGTCCTCTAAAGATATTGCCACCACCTATTACGATAGCAACCTGCACACCCATTTGAGAAGCTTCCCTAATCTGTTCAGCATAATCTGCCAAACGATTAGCATCAATTCCATAGCCTTGTTCGCCCATAAGCGATTCGCCACTCAATTTCAATAAAATTCGCTTAAATTGCATAACCACCAATATTCGTTAGTCGAAAAAAAATAATTTGACAATGTACAAAGATAATAAATTTAAGTTGAATGTACAATGCCGTCCTAATAGATGCAATAAAAAAAAGAAGCTGATTTACATCAGCTTCTTCCCAACTATTTTGTAGTTTATTATTCTGCGCTTTCTGCTGGAGCTTCTGCAACTTCAGTTGCAGGAGCTTCAACCACTGCTTCTTCAGCTTTTGCAGCTTTTTTACCAGCACGACGAGTTTTGGTTTTCTTTTTACCAGCAGCGTCTTTCAACAAGTTTTCGTTGTAGTCAACTAGCTCAATAAAGCACATTTGAGCAGCATCACCCAAACGGAAACCAGTTTTCAAGATACGGGTATAACCACCAGGACGATCACCAACACGTTGTGCAATTTCGCCGAACAACAAAGTTACAGCTTCTTTGTCACGCAATTCAGCAAAAGCCAAACGACGAGAATGTGTGGTATCATCTTTAGCACGTGTAATGATAGGTTCTACGTATTTACGCAATTCTTTAGCTTTAGCCAAAGTAGTGGTAATCTTTTTGTGTTTAAGAAGCGAAGATGCCATATTCGCTAACATAGCGCTTCTATGAGCAGTCTTTCTGCCTAAATGATTAAATTTTTTATTGTGTCTCATTGTAATTACTCTTTATCTAATTTATACTTTGTGATGTCCATGCCAAACGACAAGTTCAAGCTTGCCAACTTAGCATCCAATTCAACCAACGACTTTTTACCGAAGTTACGGAATTTAAGCAAATCGTTACGATTAAAAGATACCAATTCAGCCAATGTTTCAACATCAGCAGACTTCAAGCAGTTAAGTGCGCGAACCGAAAGGTCAAGATCGACCAATTTGGTTTTAAGCAATTGACGCATGTGCAAAGCTTCTTCGTCAAATTCTTCTGCGCCTTCAGCATCGCTAAAGTCCAAGGTAATCTTTTCGTCCGAGAACAGCATGAAGTGATGAATCAAAATTCTTGCTGCTTCTTTCAATGCTTCTTTAGGATGAACCGAACCGTCGGTAACGATCTCAATCAACAATTTCTCATAATCAGTTTTTTGTTCAATACGATAGTTTTCGATCGTATATTTTACATTGATAATGGGAGTATAAATTGAGTCAATTGGAATTACACCGGTATCTTGGTTAGGCAAACGATTTTCGTCAGCGGGAACATAACCACGTCCTTTGTTAATGGTAAGTTCCATGTGCAACGAAGCAGTTTCATCCAAAGTACAGATCAATAAATCCGGATTCAATACAGCGAAACCATTCAAATTGATATCGCCTGCTTTAAAAGTAGTAGTGTTGGCTACATCGATTGTTACTTTCTCAAAATCAGCACCTTCTACCAATTGTTTGAAACGAACTTGCTTCAAGGCCAAAATGATGTTGGTAACATCTTCTACAACACCTGGAATGGTGTCAAACTCGTGATTAACCCCTTCTATTTTAACAGAAGTGATAGCATAGCCTTCTAGCGACGAAAGCAAAATACGGCGCAAAGCATTACCGATGGTAATACCAAAGCCTGGTTCCAATGGACGAAATTCAAATTTACCATTAGAATCATTTGCTTCGAGCATAATAACTTGCTCAGGTTTTTGAAATGGTAATAAAGGCATAACTTACGATTATTTAGAGTAAAGTTCAACGATTAATTGTTCTTTGATATTTTCTGGGATATCAGCTCTATCTGGCATGTGCAAGAATTTACCACCTTGCAAATTAGCGTCAAATTCAATCCATGGATATTTGCTGTGATTAAATCCAGAAAGCGAAGCAGCGATTACTTCAAGAGATTTCGATTTTTCGCGAACAGCAACAACATCACCTGCTTTAACTTGATAAGAAGGAATGTTTACAACGGCACCGTTAACTACAATGTGTCTGTGGCTAACCAATTGACGAGCAGCAGCACGTGTAGGAGCAAAGCCCAAACGATAAACCACATTGTCCAAACGAGATTCCAACAATTGTAGCAACACTTCACCAGTAATACCTTTGGTACGGCTAGCTTTTGCAAACAAGTTGCGGAATTGTTTTTCTAAAACACCGTATGTATATTTTGCTTTTTGTTTTTCTTTCAACTGAACACCGTATTCCGATGTTTTTCTTTTACGAGAATTACCGTGTTGGCCGGGAGGATAGTTTCTTTTCGACAACACTTTATCTGCACCAAAAATGGGTTCACCAAATTTACGTGCTATTCTAGTTTTAGGTCCAATATATCTTGCCATTTTATTCTTAATTTAGAAGTTTAACATTAAAAATTATACTCTTCTTCTTTTGGGAGGACGACAACCATTGTGTGGTAGTGGTGTAACGTCAATGATTTCGGTTACTTCGATACCTGCACCATGGATAGTTCTAATAGCCGATTCACGACCATTACCAGGACCTTTAACGTATGCTTTTACTTTGCGCAAGCCCAAGTCGTAAGCAACTTTTGCACAATCTTGTGCTGCCATTTGGGCTGCATAAGGGGTGTTCTTTTTAGAACCACGGAATCCCATCTTACCTGCTGATGACCAAGAAATTACTTGACCTTCGGCATTGGTGATGGTTACAATAATGTTATTGAACGATGAATAGACATGAGCCTGACCCGTTCCATCTATTTTTACTACTCTTTTTTTGGTAGCAGCAGTCTTTTTAGCCATGTGTTTTCTAATTTAACTGATTTGACAAATTAATTACTTAGTCGCTTTTTTCTTGTTAGCAACAGTTTTCTTTTTACCCTTGCGAGTACGAGCATTGTTTTTGGTACTTTGACCACGTAGAGGTAAGCCCAAACGGTGACGAATGCCACGATAGCAACCAATATCCATCAAGCGTTTGATGTTCAATTGTACTTCCGAGCGCAAGTCACCTTCTACTTGATACGATGCACCAATGATGTCACGAATCTTAGAAGCTTGTTCGTCTGTCCAATCTTTTACCTTGATGTCTTTGTCAATACCAGCTTCTGCTAAAATTTTATTAGCACTGCTTCTTCCTATTCCGTAGATATAGGTTAAACCTATTTCACCTCTTTTATTTTGAGGTAAATCTACTCCTGCAATTCTTATAGCCATAAACTATTATAAATAATTAATAATTAACCTTGACGTTGTTTTTGTTTAGGATTCTTTTTGTTAATTACATAAAGACGTCCTTTTCTTCTAACGATTTGACATTCGTCAGAACGTTTTTTGATAGATGCTTTTACTTTCATTATCGTTTATATTTAGTTATTTGTATCTAAAAGAAATTCGTCCTTTAGTTAAATCATACGGCGACATTTCGACCTTTACCTTATCACCTGGCAAAATACGAATGTAGTGCATACGCATTTTTCCAGAAATATGAGCGGTAATTTCGTGTCCGTTTTCTAATTCTACACGAAACATTGCGTTAGATAAAGCTTCTACAATAACGCCGTCTTGTTCTATTGCTGCTTGTTTTGCCATTATTTTTGACTTAAAACTTCTTCTACGTATTGAAAAGTGGATAAAATATCTGCGTCTCCTTTTTGAATGGCTATGGTATGTTCAAAGTGAGCCGACGGCTTTCTGTCGATGGTTCTTATGGTCCATCCATCACGTTCAAAAACGATTCCGCGATTTCCCATGTTAATCATAGGTTCGATAGCGATAACCATCCCTTCGCGCAATTGCAATCCCTGACCGCGCTTTCCGTAGTTAGGAACTTCTGGATCTTCGTGCATATCACGACCAATACCATGTCCCACCATTTCTCTCACCACAGAAAAGCCTGCCGCTTGGCAATGTTGTTGAATGGCATAGCCAATATCACCCAAACGTTTACCATGGCGAGCTTGCTCAATACCTTTGTATAGAGATTCTTTGGTTGTATCCAATAGCTTTTTGACTTTTGGATCTACATTACCTACACAAAATGTGTAAGCCGAATCACCATAAAATCCATCAATAATAGTACCACAATCAACAGAGACAATATCTCCATCTTTTAGGGCATAATCCGATGGAATACCATGAACCACTTGTTCATTGACTGAGATACACAAGGTATTCGGAAATCCTTGATACCCCAAAAAACCAGGCAAAGCACCATTAGAACGGATAAAATCTTCAGCGATTTTATCCAATTCTAAGGTGGTTATACCAATTCTTATTGCTTTCGCAACTTCAGCTAAAGTCTTTCCGACTAAGATATTGCTTTTTCTAAGCAATTCAATTTCTTCGGGAGTCTTTAGATATACCATATCTTTTTAATATGCTGCAATAGAGCCCGAACGACCTTTAATACGTCCGCTTTGCATCAAACCATCATAATGACGATTCAACAAGTGGCTTTCAATTTGTTGCAAGGTATCCAAAACAACACCTACCATAATCAACAACGAAGTACCACCAAAGAATTGAGCGAACGCTTGACTAATACCAAATACACCAGCAAACGCAGGCATAATCGCAACAAGACCCAAGAAAATAGACCCAGGCAATGTAATACGCGACATAATGGTATCAAGATACTCTGCCGTTTTCTTTCCAGGTTTAACGCCTGGTATAAAACCATTGTTCATCTTCATGTGTTCCGCCATCTGAGTGGGGTTCATGGTTACTGCCGTATAGAAATAGGTAAAGGCAATAATCAAAATGAAGAATACAAAGTTATACCAAAAACCGTTAATATCCATAAATGCGAGTGCAAAGTTACTAACATTTCCGTCAGATGCAAAAAAACCTGACAAAGAAGTTGGAATTAACATCAATGCTTGCGCAAAAATGATAGGCATCACACCTGCTGCATTTACTTTTAAAGGGATATATTGACGAACGCCACCATATTGTTGATTACCAACGATACGTTTTGCATATTGTACTGGAACTTTACGTGTTCCTTGTACCAACAAAATACTAGCGGCAATTACCAACAACAAGAATACGATTTCTGCCAAGAACATTACCAAACCACCAGTGGATTCGTTCAATCTTGACATAAACTCACCCATTAAAGAGCGAGGGAAACGTGCGATAATACCTACCAAGATGATAAATGAAACGCCATTTCCGATTCCTTTGTCTGTAATGCGTTCGCCCAACCATAGAACAAACATACTACCTGCAGCCAAAATCAAGGTAGAGGTAATCATAAAGAAATTACCTTCTGGCAAAGCAGGACCTACTTGGTATTTTAACGAAAGCAAATAAGCAGGACCTTGGAACAATAACAACAATACGGTTAGATAACGTGTTATTTGATCCATTTTACGACGTCCGCTCTCGCCTTCGCGTTGCAATTTTTGGAAATATGGGATAGCCATACCCAACAATTGAACAACAATCGATGCCGTAATATATGGCATGATACCAAGAGCAAAGACTGACGCGTTCGAGAACGCGCCACCGGAGAACATATCCAACAACATCATTAGACCGCTGTTAGCAGAAGAGCCTAATTCCTGTAGTACTTGAACATTTACCCCAGGAAGAACTATGTACGAACCTAGACGATAGATTACTACAAACAAGAATGTAGTAAGCAATCGGTTACGTAGTTCTTCGATCTTAAAAATATTTTGTATTGTTTCAATGAGTTTTTTCATAGTAACGGATTATAATGTTACCACACTACCGCCTGCTTTTTCGATGGCTTCGATAGCAGCTTTAGAGAATGCGTGAGCAGAAACTTCCAATTTAGAAGTCAATTCTCCTTTAGCCAAAATCTTAACCAATTGTTTCGACGAAATAAATCCAGCTTCGATCAAATCGTTAACTGAGATTTTATCTAAATTTTTAGCAGTAGCTAACTCTTGCAATACAGATAGGTTAATTGCTTTGTATTCAACGCGATTGATGTTTTTAAAGCCAAATTTAGGCAAACGACGTTGCATAGGCATTTGACCACCTTCAAAACCAATCTTTCTTGAATAACCAGAGCGTGATTTAGCACCTTTATGACCACGGGTAGAAGTACCGCCTAAACCGGAACCAGAACCGCGACCTACTCTTTTACGTATTTTTACAGAACCTTCTGCAGGTTTCAAATTACTTAAATCCATGTCTCTTTTTTTTAAATTGTAAAAAGGATTACTTCACAACTACAACCAAGTGTTTCACTTTGTTGATCATACCCAATACTTGAGGGGTAGCTTCTTTTTCTACCACCGAGTTCAATTTTCTCAAACCAAGGGCATCCAAAGTTCTTTTTTGGTCGATAGGAGCACCAATGCGGCTCTTTACTTGTTTCACTTTAATTGTTGCCATCGTACTAATTATTTACCGGTGAACACTTTTTCCATTGAGATACCTCTGTGTTGAGCAACAGTGTATGCATCTCTCAATTCTGACAATGCCAAGATAGTAGCTTTAACCAAGTTGTGAGGGTTAGAAGAACCTTTAGACTTAGCCAAAACGTCGGTAATACCAACACTTTCCAATACAGCACGCATAGCACCACCAGCTTTAACACCGGTACCAGTTGTAGCGGGTTTCAAGAATACTTCAGAACCGCTGAAACGAGCTGTTTGTTCGTGAGGAATAGTTCCTTTTAATACAGGAACTTTAATCAAGTTTTTCTTAGCGGTTTCTACTGCTTTAGCAATGGCAGCAGTTACTTCGCCGGCTTTGCCTAAGCCCCAACCTACAACACCATCTTCGTTACCTACAACAACGATAGCAGCGAAGGTAAAGGTACGACCACCTTTGGTAACTTTAGTAACACGATTAATGGCTACTAATCTATCTTTTAACTCACTTTCGTTCGTTAATCTTACTTTGTTATTCTTTTCTGCCATAGTGCTTAAAATTTAAGTCCTGCGTTACGAGCGGCTTCCGCCAATTCTTTTACTCGACCATGATACAAGAAACCGTTACGGTCAAATACTACGGTTTCGATACCAGCTGCAATTGCTTTTTTTGCAATCAACTCGCCTACTTTAGCCGATTTTTCGGTTTTAGTCATTTTTTCTTTGATGCTAACCGAAGATTCAGCCAACAAAGTTTTACCCGAACCATTAGCTGCGGTGTCGTCAATCAATTGTACATAGATTTGACTATTGCTTCTAAACACCGACATACGGGGTTTTTCGGCAGTGCCCGAAATTTTACCACGGACACTAGCTTTTATTTTCAATCTTCTTGCTATTTTATCTGTCATGA
Organism: uncultured Bacteroidales bacterium; assembly: GCA_937911935.1. Taxonomy (GTDB): domain Bacteria; phylum Bacteroidota; class Bacteroidia; order Bacteroidales; family Paludibacteraceae; genus Enterocola. The sequence goes on from CALDQH010000015.1 coordinate 19,279, forward strand.
TGTTGCGTTTTTAATTATTTGGCACCTGCCGATTTACCGGCTTTTCTACGAATTTGTTCGCCTACGAACTTAATACCTTTTCCTTTGTAAGGTTCAGGTTTGCGGAACGAACGAATTTTTGCACAAACTTGACC
>CALDQH010000016.1 GCA_937911935.1 uncultured Bacteroidales bacterium
TTCAAGGAGGTTGAGGGAATCCACAGCCGTACCGACTTTGACTTGAGCCAACACGAAAAATACTCGGGCAAAAACATCAAATACTTTGACCCAGAATTGAACCAATCGTACACCCCATACGTTATCGAAACCTCTATTGGTGTTGACCGTATGTTCTTGTCGATTATGTCGGCTGCATACCAAGAAGAAAAATTAGAAGGCGGCGATACTCGCGTGGTACTTAAATTACCTGCTGTATTGGCTCCTGTTAAGGCTTGCATCATGCCTTTGGTTAAAAAAGACGGCCTACCCGAAAAAGCACGCGAAATTATGAACGAATTGAAATTCGATTTCAAATGTGCATACGACGAAAAAGACTCTATCGGTAAACGTTATCGTCGTCAAGACGCCGTGGGTACTCCTTTCTGTATCACCGTTGACCACCAAACTTTGGAAGATAACATGGTTACCATTCGTCACCGTGACAGCATGCAACAAGAACGCGTTTCTATCGACAGTTTACGTGGCATTATCGATGCACAAGTAAACATGAAAAACTTATTCAAAGAAATTGTTAAGTAAGAAATCATCGATATTTCAATCCCTGCTTCTTTTAGCAGGGATTGTCTTTTTGACCAATTGCGCCAACCGAGGTTCGGGTCCGCAAGGTGGTCCAAAAGACACTTTACCTCCCATTGTTATGAGCTGCGAGCCTGCTAACGGGGCTACACAAGTAACATCGAGCGTAATTGAAATTCTCTTTGACGAATTTGTCGTATTAGACAATCCCATTAACAACATTACCATCTCGCCGCCACAAAAAAAGTTTCCTAACTTTAAGACCAATGGCAAAAAGCTGCGCATCACGTTTGAAGATACACTAAAAGCCAATACCACCTACTCCATTGATTTTGGCAACTCGATAGCAGACAACAACGAAAAAAACGTACTAAAAGGCTACAACTATACTTTCTCGACAGGCGATAAAATAGACTCCTTGCAAATTAGCGGCATTGTTTTAGATGCTAAAACCCTCATGCCCAAAGAAAATATCACAGTGGGTATTCACAGCGACTTGAGCGATTCTGCCATGCTAAAAATGCCCTTTATTCGTATAGCCAAAACCAACAAAAACGGCGAATTCACCGTAAGAAACGTGGCGGATGGCAACTATAAACTGTATGCACTAAAAGACCCTTCGAACATGGGTTATTACCAACCTGTTGGCGCGGATATTGCTTTTTACGATTCTATTATCACACCGCAAATGCACCTACATGCTAAAGTTGATACTTTGTGGAAAGACTCGCTAAAAACATCGCACGATAGCCTGCTGGTGAATACCTTTGTCGAATACTACCCCAAAGATATTTTACTTAAAAGTTTTGTAGAGAATGCGTTGCCCAAACAATTTTTGAAGAAAAACGTCCGAACATCCGACAAATCCTTTCAGTTTGTATTTAATTGTGCTGTTGATAGTTTGCCCCAAATACAACTAATAAATGACAGCCTAACCGCTAACGATTGGTACATTCAAGAACCCATTTTACGCGCCGACTCGCTTGTATATTGGATAACCGACTCGGCTATTTACACCCGTGACACCCTTAAAATTGCGCTCTCTTACCTAAAAACCGATTCGCTTTGGCAATTAGAACAAACGACAGATACGCTGACAATGGTAACACGCAAAAAGGGAATTGTACGCAAAAAAAACAAGGAAGAGGAAGAAAAACCAGTTTTCCTTACGTTTACGCACAACATCAACAAAGCGTTAGAGGTTTACGATACCCTACAACTTACCTTTAATGAGCCTATCCGCACATTCAGCCGAGATAGCATCCACCTTTTTACCGTAAAAGACACCATCGAAACACCCATCGATTTTAACGTGTTGTTTAACGATAGTGTATGTGCCCGTATCGCTTACCTCTATTATGCCAAAGAATTTGGCGAAAGGTATCAACTTCGCATTGACTCTGCTGCATTTACTAGTATTTACGACAAGGTAAATACGGCATTTAACAAACCTTTTTCGGTAAAATCGCTCGAATCATACGGAAATATTTACATCAAATTTACGACGATTCCTGAGCATGCGGTTGTAGAACTTATTGCCAACAATAAGGACGAATCTGTTGTGAGCGTATCGCCCATTATAGACGGCGAAGCCTACTTTGAGGATATTGCCCCTGGAACCTATTGGGTAAGATTCTACATCGATGCCAACCAAAACCAAAAATGGGATACAGGAGACTTGTTGCAACATCAACAGCCCGAAACCATGTATTATTACCCCAAAGAACTTTCAGTGCGTGCCAATTGGGATATCGAAGAAACATGGGACTACCCTTCCATTCCACCAACCAAACAACGCATCATCACCAAATAAAAAAAATGGGATGACTAAAAAGTAAATTAGTCATCCCATTTTTTTGAGAGGTTGTTTTAATTCAGCCTCTTTTCTCTGTTATAAAACCTACGATTTTACAAACCAAATGCTACTTTGATAGCATCTACATAATCCGTTTTTTCCCAAGTAAAGAGTTCTACTTCTTTGGTAATTAGGCTGCCATCTGCATTTTTAAATTGCTTGGTAACAATTTGTGGTGTTCTACCCACATGACCATACGATGCAGTTTCTTGGTACATGGGTTGACGCAATTTAAGCCTTTCCTCGATGGCTTTGGGGCGCATATCAAAGATTTCTTGAATTTTTTCGGCAATTTGACCATCGGTTAGGTTTACTTTGGCAGTTCCGTAGGTGTTAACGTAAATATTGGTAGGTTTTGCCACACCAATAGCGTATGCTACTTGCACCAACACTTCGTCTGCCAAGCCTGCTGCCACCATGTTTTTGGCGATGTGACGAGCTGCGTAGGCAGCAGAACGGTCCACTTTTGAGGGGTCTTTGCCCGAAAATGCGCCACCACCATGGGCTCCTTTGCCGCCGTAGGTATCTACAATGATTTTTCGTCCTGTTAAACCTGTATCGCCGTGAGGACCACCAATAACAAATTTACCGGTTGGGTTTACATACAAAGTAAAGTCACCCTTGTTAAGGGCTGCATATCGTTCATCTTGGGCAAATACACGAGGTAGCAGAATGGTAGCTACATCGCTTTTAATTTGTGCCAACATGGCATCATCATCGTCCAAAAACTCATCGTGTTGGGTAGAGACAACAATGGTATCGATGCGTTTGGGTTTGTTATCATCACCGTATTCGATGGTTACTTGGCTTTTGGCATCGGGACGCAAATAGGTCATTTCCTTGCCAGCCTCACGAATAGCAGCCAACTCACGCAACAAAGCATGCGATAAATCGAGCGAAATGGGCATTAAATTAGCTGTTTCGTTACAAGCATAACCAAACATCATGCCTTGGTCGCCAGCACCTTGATCGTAAGGATTTTCGCGCTCTACACCGCGGTTAATATCGGGCGATTGCTCGTGAATGGCAGAAAGTACACCGCACGATTTATACTCGAACATGTACTCACTTTTGGTGTAACCGATGCCTTTGATTACTTTACGCGCCACCGATTGTACATCAACATAGGCAGACGATTTTACCTCGCCAGCTAACACGACTTGACCTGTGGTAACAAGGGTTTCGCACGCTACCTTAGATTGAGGGTCTTGCGCTAAAAAGTTATCTAACAAGGCGTCCGATATTTGATCGGCTACTTTGTCGGGGTGTCCCGCAGAAACGGATTCGGATGAAAATAAATATCCCATATCTGTAATTTTAGAGTTATTAGACTAATTGGGATAAACAAGTTGCCAAGCAGAAAGGCTGTAAGAAGTATCTTTTAGCATTTTTTTGGGTGGTTGCAAGCAATCAAATTTATCCACTCTTAATGGATGCAAAGATACAGATAATTTTGTAATTTTGTGCCGTTTAGCATAAAAAATCAATATCGGCGATGAAAACCATACAAGTTGACGACAAAACATTTAAACTGTACCTATCTGCACAAGAGATAACCAAACGTGTAAGCGAAATGGCGCAAGAATTGAGCCAAGAGTTAGCCGAAGCCAACAACCTGCTATTTGTAGGGATGTTATCGGGCAGTTTTGTGTTTGTGGCCGATTTTGTACGTGCCTATGGCAAGCCTACCGAAGTGCAATTTGTAAAATGTTCGTCGTACCAAGGTACGCAAAGTACAGGTTGTTTAAAAGAAGAACTAAGCCTTGGGGTTGATGTAAAAGACCGAACTGTGGTTATTTTAGAGGACATTATTGAAACGGGGCTTACCATGCAACAATTTGTAGAGAACATAAAAAAAGGCCAACCCGCTTGTATAAAAGTGGTTAGCCTATTTTATAAACCTCAACTTAATAAGAGTACTATTGTGCCCGATAAGGTTGGTTTTTCTATTCCTAACGATTTTATTGTAGGCTATGGGTTGGACTACAACCAACAAGGCCGCAACTTAGCCGATGTGTATTCGGTGGTTTAATACAGTTTTCCGATAACCCACATTTTGAACGAGGCTGGCACGCAGTCGATGATAAACGATAATGCCTTGTAGCTAAAACCAGGAATATTGCGCATGGGCATGCGTTTTCTTTTGATTAAACGCAACATGGTTTTGGCAATGGCATCGGGGCTCATGCCGTTTTGCTCGTCTTTTTCCATGGTTTGCACCGCCTTAAGCATGTTTTTGGTATATACCGATTGTTCTTGCTTAGATGCTTCGGTATATTTTCTGGCATTGGTAAAGTTGGTTTTTACATCGCCAGGCATAACACAAGCGCACTGAATACCAAAGGGTTTAACTTCCAAACTCAAGGCTTCTGTAAACGCCAAAATACCCGCCTTTACCGACGAATAAAAGGTTTGGTAAGGAATAGGCGCTACCGCTGCCATAGACGACACCGTAATAATTTTACCTCCACCTTGCGCACGCAATTGAGGCAAACAAGCTTGCACGGTATTTACCACTCCGTAGTAGTTTGTCGCCAATTGATACTCAAGTTCGGACAGCGAGGTATCTTCTACCGCCCCTGCAATGCCATTTCCTGCATTGCAAATAACGCCATAAATACGGCCTTGTTCTTTTACGATTTGAGCAACTGCTTGCTGCAAGGTTTCGGGCTTGGTCACATCGGCACTAATGGAAATAATTTTTCCGCCCGACTTTGCATCTTCTTGACCTTCGCATCCACTACGCGATAATTCACGCCGTCATCCGCCGTATCG
>CALDQH010000017.1 GCA_937911935.1 uncultured Bacteroidales bacterium
CCGGCGAACGCCGTGCGCAAGTAACCCGCAAAACCAACGAAACAGACATTCAAATTGATTTGAACCTGGATGGACGCGGCAACACCCGCATTGAAACGGGCGTTGGTTTCTTTGACCACATGTTGGAACAAATTGGCAAACACGGTGGTTTTGATTTAACCATTTTGGTAAAAGGCGATTTGAACGTTGACGAACACCACACCATCGAAGATACTGGTTTGGCATTAGGCGAAGCCTTTTTGCAAACATTGGGCAACAAACGAGGCATCGAACGATACGGATATTGCCTACCCATGGACGAATGTTTATGCAGCGTTGCGCTTGATTTTGGCGGACGTCCTTGGTTGGTATGGGATGCTCAATTTAAGCGCGAAATGGTAGGCGACATGCCCACCGAAATGTTTATGCACTTTTTTAAATCGTTTAGCGATACGGCAAAAATGAACCTCAACATCAAAGCCGAAGGCGAAAACGAGCACCACAAAATAGAAGGTATCTTTAAAGCCCTTGCTAGGGCACTAAAAATGGCAGTCAAACGCGACATATACCGCTACGAACTGCCATCTACAAAAGGATCACTATAGTCGTAATTTATTTTACTCTGTCCATCGTGCGGGTAACACGGATTCCCCATTTGCCCGCTTTGATGGTCATAACATCGTCTTTGACCCAAATTTTACCCGAACCTGTCATACCCCATTTAGGGTCGTAGGCTTGGTGTAATATGTAACATTGTTCTGCTTCATCCCACTCTACTTGCATTACTTTTAATCCGACACGCGGCGTAGAACGTTTCTCTTTGTCGGGATTTCGAGTATCCAAAAGCGGCTTTCCTTTACTATCCACAGAGTCTTTCAGCCAAACTAATTTAGCCTCGTATTTATCGGGCGACACCTTATAAAATAGGGTTTTACCCTCTTTATTATCGTCCATCCATACACCACAAATGGCATCCGAATTAGCAAAAAGTTTCAAACTTAAAATGCTCAACAGAGCAATCATTCCTACTTTCATTTTCATAATGTCAGATTTTACTTTACAAAAATACATATTTTTCGCGTCTGCTCGTAGTTTATATTCAATTAAGGCATAAAAAAACCGAAAAAATGATTACATTTGCAAGATTTTTTAAGAAACCACAATTTTGTACCTATTAAACGATACAAGAAAAAATGAACCAACTATCACAAAGACTAAACGCACTTTCCGAATCGGAAACTTTGGCCATGTCGCAAAAAAGCAACGAGCTAAAAGCACAAGGAATTGATGTTATCAACCTAAGTGTAGGCGAACCCGACTTTTTTACCCCAGACCACATCAAACAAGCTGCCAAAGAAGCCGTTGAGAACAACTTTTCGTTTTACTCACCCGTTCCTGGTTACCCTGCCTTACGCGCAGCAATCGTTGCTAAATTGAAAAACGAAAATGGTTTGACTTACGAACCTACCCAAATTGTTTGCTCTGGTGGCGCTAAACAATCGGTTTGCAACGCAGTTTTGTGTTTAGTAGATAAAGACGACGAAGTTATCATCCCTGCTCCTTATTGGGTTAGTTATGTAGAAATGGTTAAGTTGGCAGAAGGTAAAAATGTAATTATCGAAGCTGGCATCGACCAAGATTTCAAAATCACACCTGCTCAATTAGAAGCAGCCATCACTCCCAAAACCAAAGTTCTTATTTTGTGCTCACCCTCCAATCCTACTGGTAGCGTGTATTCAAAAGAAGAATTGAAAGGATTGGTAGATGTATTGGTTAAATACCCTAACATTTACGTAATTGCCGACGAAATTTACGAACACATCAACTACATCGGCAAACACGAAAGCATTGCTCAATTTGACGAAATTCGCGACCGCGTGGTTATTGTAAACGGTGTATCGAAAGCATACGCTATGACTGGCTGGCGTATTGGTTGGATTGCTGCTCCACTTTGGATTGCTAAAGCTTGTAACAAATTGCAAGGTCAATATACCTCGGGTCCTTGCTCGGTAGCTCAAAAAGCAGCCGAAGTTGCTTATACAGGTAGCCAACAATGCGTAGAAGACATGCGCGCAGCATTCAAACGCCGTCGCGACTTGGTTCTTAACATGCTAAAAGACATCCCAGGTTTGCAAGTAAACGAACCCAAAGGTGCATTCTACGTATTCCCCAAATGTAGCTCTTTCTTTGGCAAAACCGCTCCTAACGGCAAAGTAATTAAAGATGCTGCCGATTTGGCTATGTACCTATTAGAAGAAGGCCACGTAGCATGCGTAGGTGGTGGCGCATTTGGTAGCCCTGACTGCATCCGCATGTCGTACGCAACCAGCGACGAGAACTTAATCAACGCCTTTACTCGCATCAAAAATGCCTTGGCAGTGTTGAAATAAGAATCTACAACACACTCCTTATAAAAATAACCTTCCACGGTCACTGAGTTTATCAAAGTGCCACATGGAAGGTTTATTTTTTTCGATTTACCAATTCATCGATTAGTCGATTCGCCGCTTAGTCGATTAGTCAAAAAAAAGAAAAAA
>CALDQH010000018.1 GCA_937911935.1 uncultured Bacteroidales bacterium
TCGCTTAATGCTTTGAGGCTGTTTTCGTTTTGAAGCAGTCCAATGGTTTCTATCATGAGTCTGCCATCTGCCTCTTTGTCTGGCACCATAACGGCGGCTTCGCGTTCTACCAATGCCAACGCATTTTTGGTTTGATGATCTTCGGAAACATTGGGCGAAGGTACTAATATACAGGGTTTTCCAAGCAAACTAAGTTCTGATATAGAGCTGGCACCAGCACGCGATATAACCAAATCGGCTATGCTGTAGGCGTAGTCCATTCTACCAATAAAATCACTAATTACAATGTTTTCGATTGGCAACGAAGCTGTTTCTTTTTTGATGTCCTCGATGTAAAATTTGCCCGTTTGCCAGATAACTTGCAAGTCGTTTTTGTGGGTACGGTACAGAATCTCTAAGTTGTGCAAAATGCTTTGGTTGATGGTACGAGCTCCTAAACTGCCTCCAATGATAAGAAGTGTCTTTTTCTTAGGGGATAGACCAAAATATTCGTAGGCTTCTGCACTGTGGTTGGGGATGTTTATTAAGTTCTGTCTAACAGGGTTGCCTGTCATGATAATTTTGGATGCAGGAAAGAATTTTTCCATGTGGTCGTATGCCACACAAATCTTGCCAACTTTTTTGCCTAAAATCTTGTTGGTAATGCCTGCATACGAGTTTTGTTCTTGTATCAGCGTTGGGATTTTCATCTTAGCTGCTTGGTAAAGAACAGGTGCACTGGCATAGCCTCCTACGCCGATGGCGATATCGGGTTTGAAGTCTTCGATGATTTTTTTTGCCATCGACAAACTTTTGAATAAGTTTTTTAGAACCGTAAAGTTTTTGGGAGTAAGAGAACGATACAGTCCTTGAATGGGTAAACCAACTATTTTGTACCCAGCTGCTGGAACTTTGTCCATTTCCATACGACCGTTAGCCCCTACAAACAAAATTTCGCTGGTAGGATATTGTTGCTTGATGGCATTGGCTATCGAAACAGCAGGAAAAATATGTCCGCCTGTTCCGCCACCACTGATTAGTACTCGAATATTCTTGTTTTCCATTCTTATTGATTGTTTGCTTCTTCTGTTGATTCTTCTATGGGGGTAGAAGCCTCTGCTTGTTCGGCTTCTTGTTTTGCGATTTCTTTTTGGATGCGTTCTTCGTTTCGCGCACTAATGCCCAAAATCAATCCAAATGCCAAACTTGTTACCAGCATAGACATACCGCCTCTACTAATAAGGGGTAAGTTTTGCCCCGTGGTTGGACCTAACTCGGTTGCAACCGACATGTTGATAAAGGCTTGCATAACGATGATGAGCGAAATGCCAATAACCAAAATACTTTCGGTAGCTTCGTTTGGCGCACATCGTCGGGCAATTTTTCCTGCCCTGGCTAATATAATTACGTACAGTAGGATGATGATAATACCACCCAATATGCCATATTCTTCGATGATAACGGCATATACAAAGTCGGAATACGCTAAAGCCAAGTAGTCTCGTTGAACACTATTGCCCGGACCGCATGGCGATATGCCGTTGGCGATAGCGATTTTAGAGTTTACCACTTGTCTGTTTTCGTCGGTTATGACAATGGTGCTTTTATCGTCTGCTTCTTTGGTTTCAAAAAAACGTTCTACACGTTTAACCCAAGTTCCCAAACGGTTGTCGTTGCCTAATTTATCGGGACCAATTAGCAGAATGATGCAAATAACAAGAACTCCAACTGCCGTTATGCCACCCAATAAAGTTCCTATGTATTTGAGAGATACTTTTCCAACAAGCATCATAAGGATACTCACCAAAAAGAGCATGGCAGAAGTTGAAAAGTTCTGAACCAATACCAACGTGCAAAAGAGTCCCAAAATGCCCGACATGATTGTAAAGGTTTTCCAACTCATTACCTTATCGGTATGGGTGTTGTAAAAACCTAAAATTTCGGCAAATACAATAACAATGGCCAGTTTGGTTAGCTCGATGGATTGTATTTCAAAGCCCATGATGGGGATAGAACGTACAGCCCCATTTACTTCTTTTCCGATAATGGGGGTTAAAATCAGCAAGAGCAACGAAGCCAGCGGAATTAAATAGAGCAACCACCGAATACTGCGGTATGAGAATTGATGCACGACGATGATGATGATAATGCCCAATAGGATGTGTCTCATGTGTCCCCAAAAGGGTATCAAATAATCGTCGTATCGGTGCGCACTACTACTAATGGCACTGAACATAACCAATCCAGATATCATAAAAAGGCTCAAAATGGTAGCCCATAATATGGCATCTCCTCTAAATATTTTCCGAATAAGTTCTTTCATGTTATAAAGCTCTTACCGTTTCTTTGAACAATCGTCCCCTATCTTCGTAATTTTTAAATAAGTCAAAGCTGGCGCAGCAAGGTGATAGCAAAACGGTATCGCCTGTTTTGGCGTTTTGATAAGCAGCATCTACCGCTTCTTTCATCGATTTGGTACTTACAAATGGAATGCCCATCGGAGCAAAGAAATTCTCCAATTTGCTGTTGTCTGCACCCATAAAAATCAGGGTATGTACCTTTTCCTTAACCAATTGCTTGATTTCGTTGTAATCGTTTCCTTTGTCTGTCCCACCTAAAATGAGCACAACAGGAGTGCGCATGCTTTCTAATGCATACCAACAAGAGTTTACGTTGGTGGCTTTAGAGTCGTTGATGTATTCTACGCCTTTTACCTTGCAGACGGATTCCAAACGGTGTTCAACCCCGTCAAAAGTACGTAGCGAGTTACGTATCGATTCTTTTTGAATGTGTACCGAGGCGGCAGATAAGGCTGCAGCCATCGAATTATATAGGTTGTGTTGTCCTCTTAGTCCCAATTCGTTGGTAGGAATTTGCAGACAGCCGTTGTCGGTTTGCAAACACAATTCGCCGTTAGGTGCACTGGCGGCTATGTTCGATGCATTTTTGAGTGAAAATGGTTTTTTCTGTGCACGGATAGCAATCTTTTCCAATTCTTTTTGGATGGTTTCATCGTCGTTCCAGTAGATGAAAACGTCGTCTTCTGTTTGGTTTTGCGTAATACGCATTTTGGCATCTACGTAGTTTTGAAACTTGTACTCGTAGCGGTCCAAATGGTCGGGAGTGATGTTAAGAAGCACGCTGATGTCTGCTTTGAACTCGTACATGTTGTCCAATTGAAAACTACTTAACTCAATAACGTAGTAATCAAATTTTTCGGTTGCTACTTGATAAGCAAAACTTTTGCCCACGTTGCCTGCCAATCCTACGTTCAGCCCCGCATCTTTTAGCATTTGGTAGGTAAGCATGGTAGTAGTGGTTTTGCCGTTACTACCTGTGATACAAACGGTTTTGGCACTGTTGTATCTGCCAGCAAATTCAATTTCGGATATAATGGGGGTGCCCAAAGCCTTTAGTTGTTGAATAAGCAAGGCTTTGTTGGGGATGCCAGGGCTTTTAATTACCTCGTCAGCTTTTAGAATGCGTTCGACGGTATGCCCGTTTTCTTCCCAAGGCACATCGTATTGTTCCAACATTTTTTTGTATTTGTCAGGTATGGTGCCTGCATCCGACAAAAAAACGTTTAATCCTTTTACTTTGGCAAGAATAGCGGCTCCCGTACCACTTTCTCCGCCTCCTAAAACAACCACGAATTTGCTCATACTATCGTATTTTTAAGGTAAGTATTGTAAAAATTGCCAAGGCAATGCCGATAATCCAAAAACGAGTTACAATTTTAACTTCGTGTATGCCCTTCTTTTGGAAATGATGGTGAAGGGGAGCCATCAAAAAGATTCTTCTGCCTTCGCCGTATTTTTTACGGGTGTATTTAAAATAGCTGGTCTGAATAATAACCGATAAGTTTTCGATCAAGAAAATGCCGCATAAAAAGGGTAGAAGCAATTCTTTGTGGATAATCAAGGCAAATACGCCAATGATGCCACCTAAACTTAAACTGCCAGTATCGCCCATAAAAACTTGGGCAGGGAACGTGTTATACCACAAGAAACCTACAGTTGCCCCAATAAAAGCGGCAGCAAAAACCACCATTTCTTGGCTGTACGGAATAAACATGATGTCCAGGTAATCGGCAAAGAAAACGTGGCTCGAAACGTACGCCAAAAATGCCAATGCCACTCCAATGATACTGGATGTACCTGCCGCTAATCCGTCCAACCCGTCTGTTAGGTTAGCTCCATTCGAGGTTGCCATCACGATAAAGATGGTTAGGATAATAAAGAAAATCCATGCCAACGTGTCGGCATGCTCGCCGGCAAAAGCAAAAATGTCGGCATAGTCTAAGTTGTGTCCCGAATAAAATGGAATGGTAGTTTGTGTTGATTTGATGGCCTTGATGGCTGGGTTAATTTCGGTATCGTTGCTGTCGATTTGTTCCAAGGCAATACGATTGCTGTCGCTTACTTGTTCTACAACCGTAGCGGCAGGGCTAAAATATAGCGTGCAACCTACAATCAGACCCAAGATAACTTGACCTAAAATTTTGACCTTTCCGGGAATACCTTCTTTATTCTTTTTAAATACCTTGATGTAATCGTCGCAAAAGCCAAGTGCTCCTAACCACAAGGTGGTGAATAACATTAAAATAAGGTAAATGTTGCCCAATCTGCCAAATAGCAAGCAAGGAACAAGTATGGCAATCAAAATGATGATGCCTCCCATGGTGGGTGTTCCTTTTTTAATGTCTTGACCAGCCAAACCTAACGAACGGATTTCTTCGCCAATTTGTTTTCTTTGTAGCATGCGGATGATGTATTTGCCTACAATCATCGACAAAAACAACGAGGTAATCAAGGTTAGAGCAGCTCTAAAAGAGATGTAACTAAAAAGTCCTGCTCCTGGAAAGTCAAATACTGTTTCTAAATAACGAAACAAATAGTACAACATAGTTTATTTATTTTAATAGGTTTTCGAGTATGGCTTTGTCGTTGAAAGGATGTTTTACCCCTTCTATTTCTTGGTAATTTTCGTGACCTTTTCCGGCTACAAACACGATGTCGCCACTTTTTGCCATTTTGCAGGCGGTTTTAATGGCTTGTTCTCTGTTTTCGATGCATAGCACGTTATCTTGTTGCTCGGAAGTTAAACCGTTTAGCATATCGTTTATAATATCCGACGGATTTTCGTACCTGGGATTATCGGATGTAAGAATTAGTTGCGAACTTGCTTTGTAGGCGATGTTTGCCATTTGGGGGCGTTTGCCTTTGTCACGGTTTCCGCCACAGCCAATTACGGTAATGATTTTGCCATTTTTGGCAATTTTTTGCAAGGTTGAAAGGGTATTGCTAACTGCATCGGGGGTGTGGGCATAATCTACAATGGCTGTGATTCCTTTGTCGGAATATACCGTATCTAATCTGCCTGCAACGGGTTTTAGTGTGCTTATGAGGCGTAAAATTTCGTCAGCTTGGCTGTGTAGCAAAAAGGCGGCTCCATATACGGCAAGTAAATTTTGTGCATTAAAATTACCTACCAACGATGTATATACCTCTTTGGCATTGATATTTAGCAACATGCCTTCCAAACCTTCTTCTAAAATTTTTCCTTTAAAGTCGGCAACCGTGCCAATAGAGTAGCTGTAAACATTGGCTTTGGTGTTTTGCACCATGATTTTACCGTTTCTATCGTCGATATTGGTAAGCGCAAAGGCGTGAGCTGGCAAGTTATCAAAGAATTGTTTCTTGGCTTGTAAATAAGCTTGAACATTTTGGTGATAATCCAAATGATCGCGTGTAAGGTTGGTAAAAATACCTCCGTCAAAACAGATTCCTGCAATGCGTTTTTGGTCGATGGCATGCGAGCTTACTTCCATAAAGGCATACCTGCAACCCGCATCTGCCATTTGCGCGAGCAAGGCTTGTAAACTAACCGCATCGGGTGTGGTATGCGTGCTCGCAACAGCCTGATCGTCTATGTAGTTGCATACCGTAGAAAGTAATCCTACTTTATGACCTAATTTACGGAATAATTGGTACAATAGGGTTGCAATGGTGGTTTTACCATTGGTGCCTGTAACCCCAATCATAATCATCTTTTCGGATGGATAGCCGTAGAATGCGGCAGCCATGTTGCCCAAAGCATCTTGGGTGTCTTCGGCTACCAAATAAGTAACCTCGGGGTTTAATGCCTTGGGTAGCGTTTCGCATACCACAACACTCGCCCCTTGCGCAATGGCTGCGTCAATGTATTGATGCCCATCTACTTGTGTGCCTTTGATAGCCACAAATAAACCTTGTGGGGTTACTTGCTTTGAGTTGGCAGTAATGCTGCTAACCGTTGTGTTTAGGTTGCCAACTATGCGGCTGTACGAAACGTATTCTACTAAATCGGCTAATGTCATAGATTATCGCAGATTAGGGTAATTTGATTGATTTGTTCGGTAGGCGTTCCAGCTTGAACCGATTGTGATTTGATACGTCCAAATCCTTTTGGTTGTACGCTGATGCCCATGTTTTCTAATAAGTACAAGGCATCGTCTAAATTCCAACCTGTTAAATTAGGCAAGATAGATTCGTCCGAAATTTCGGCAAGAACAGCCGATGTTACGGTATCTTCGGCTTTGTCTAAATCCCAATTGTTGGCTGCGATGCTGTCCTGTTGATGTGTATGCAAAATATATGCTTTTTCGGCTACCTGTTTGTAAACTTCTCCACAAATACTGCCCGTTCCGCCTTGTTTGGGGTCGCGTGCATATACAATGCAAGAATAAACGGGCTTGTCCGCAGGGAAATACCCGCAGAAAGTAACCTGAAGCCTTGTTTTTCCCTCTTTGTTCTTTTTGGTGCCTCCTTCAAAAATTTGCGAGGTGCCCGTTTTGCCAGCCGATGTGAATAAAGGTGATTGCATGTTTTTGGCAGTTCCTTTTTTGACAACGCCCTCTAAAATTCCTTGCATTTGTCGGATGGTATTGGGAGAGGCAATTTGGGGGTTTACGACTTCTACCTCGGTGGTACGATATACTTTGCCGTCTTTCAAAAATTTTTCGGTAAACAAGGGTTTTACCATGGTGCCGCCATTGGCGATGGCATTGTATAGCATTAACGTATAAATGGGTGGTACTTGTGCTTCGTAACCAATTGACATCCAGGGTAGTGTAGTTCCGTACCAATCTCGGTTTCCTACTTTTTTAAGTTTTACACGCCCGTGACCAGGAATTTCCATTTGTATCGGTTTGGTAATGCCCAAACGATGAATGCCGTCTAAAAATTTTTGAGGATTGGTGCCGTAATGTTTTACAATCAAAGCCGACACACCTACGTTAGAAGACTGGTGCATAACGGTAGCTACCGATGCAATGCCAAAACCTCGGTTGTTGTGGTCGCGCATGATGCGGTCCGAGAATTTCATTTTGCCATCTTGCGTATCTACCAAGGTGGTAGAATCGATATAACCATCTTCGATAGCCGTTAAAAACGACATGGTTTTAAAAGTAGAACCTGGTTCGATTTGGCTAGCAACGGCTATGTTCTGTGCCTCTTCGTATTGTTTGGTGGCAGGATTCCATTGCAAGTTGGATATGGCTTTTATTTTGCCAGTTGCCACCTCCATCAGCACCACGCATCCTCGTTCGCTTTCGCTCCATGTTAATCGTTCGCGTAATGCTCTTTCTGCTGTTTCTTGAATATCGATGTTGATGGTACTTACCACATCGATGCCGTCTTGTGGCTCTTTGGTGATGATTTGTACCGTTTTACCTGCCTTTTTGCGTCGAATGGCAAGTCCATAATCACCTCTTAAAAGGCTGTCGTATGCTAATTCAAGACCGTTTTTGCCTTTTCCTTCGATGCCGTAGATGCCGCCAATGGTGCGCGATGCTAATGATCCAAAAGGTCTTTCGCGAATGATACGCTCTTTTACGCTAAAACCGCCTTGGATGGCTCCCCTTTTAAGGATAGGGAATTGTTTAATTTCGATATAGTCCAAATAAGATACGGCCTTGGGGTGTAATCGATAAGCCGATTTTTTTTGACGAAACGCTTTGCGCAATTTTTTTTCTTGTTCCGAAGCCTTGCCGCCAAACTTCTGTGCTAATGCCTGAGCCAGTTCGCCTACGTGCTCATCAAAATAAGTTTTGCCTGTTTTTTTGTTTACTTCGTGTAGTGCAGCAACGCGGGTGTCAAAGTATAGGTAATAGTAGGGAATCGAACTCGAAAGCAATCTGCCATCGTCCGATAGAATATTGCCACGTTTAGCTGTAATGGTATCGGCTTGCGGAAAATGCTTTTGAGAGATCGCTCTAAGCTGTTCGCCTTGAGCATATTGTATATCTACTAATTGATAAATAATTGCGGCAAATGCTAAGGTGATGATGATGTAAAGAACAAAGAATCGGCGCACAAAGGGGGTGTTCTCTTCGATAGGAAGAGATTTTTTCTTTTTGAGCGTGGCAAGGATAAAAACAATGCTTACCAATGCTAAATAGACAAATACCCATATGTAATGAATCCAGCTCATTCTTCTTGGTTGATGATTAGCAAGTAAGAGGGCTTATCTTCTTCGATTAACTGTAAATTGTGCTTTTCAATCAATTCTTTTACCGTTCCGATGCGACTGATGTTAAGCAGCTGCGACTCGGTAATCATGGCAATGTATTTTTCGTTGGCCAGTTCTTTGCGCAACTGGTCGATTTCTTTAAATCCTTGATCGCAAATCATGCGGTTATTCATGTAGATAAACGCCAAGATTACAGCCCAAATAATAACATCTATTTGATTGATTAGATGTTTGTTGCGCAAAAATTCGCCCGTGAGGATTTCTTTTAGGAAATCACCCATGCTTTTGCGTGTTTTGCTGGTATTTGACGCTTCTTTTTTCATGCTAATTTTTCTGCAATACGCAATTTTGCGCTTCTGCTTCGAGGATTGGTTTGTATCTCGTTCTCGTTTGGTATGATAACTTGTCTGTTGATTAGCTTAAACGGAGTTTGGGTTTTTCCGTAAAAGTCTTTTTCTACTTTGCCTTCGAAATTGCCCGATTTTAAAAAGTTTTTTACCAACCTGTCTTCTAACGAGTGGTAGGTAATAACGGCAATTCTGCCACCTGGTTTTAAAACTTGTAGAGCTCCTTGGAGCAACTCTTTAAGTGCGTCCATTTCGCCGTTTACTTCGATTCTAAGTGCTTGAAACAAAGGTGCTAACTGCTTTTTGCTATCCCTTCCTAAACAGGGCTGCAAAAGGTTTACAAACTGAAAAATACCCGTAATGGGCTGAGATGCTCTTTCTTTGACAATCAGTTTGGCTATTTTGCGAGCTTGTGGTAATTCGCCGTAATAATAAAACACGTCTGCTAAAGCTTCTTCCGAATACGTGTTGAGAATCTTTTCGGCAGTTAGGGTGGCAGACTGATTCATGCGCATGTCTAATTTGCCATCAAAACGAAAAGAAAAACCCCTCTCAGCTTCGTCAAAGTGGTGTGAGGATACCCCTAAATCCGCCAAAATGCCATCTATGCCTTCGACGTTGTAGTAGCGCATAAAGTTGCAGATGTACCTAAAATTGGACCAAACAAAGTGAAATCGATTGTCTGCTGGAATGTTTTGTTTGGTATCGGCATCTTGATCGAAACTATACAAGTTTCCGTGTTCGTCCAAGTGACGTAAAATTTCTTTGGAATGGCCACCGCCACCAAAGGTGACGTCCACGTATGTTCCGTTGGGCTTGATGGATAACCCTTGGATGCTTTCTTCTAATAAAACGGGCACGTGGTACATATACTAAAAACCTTGATTATATAGTTGCGAATAAAAATACGATAAACTATGTTTTAATTACGTTCGCACTTATTTTTCGTTGCGCGAACGTGCATTTTTCATCAGTTGCTCCATTTTGCTGGCAAAAGAAGAACTGTCCATGAAGGTATTTTCTACCTCTCCAGCTGCCCAAATTTCTATTTGAGTATCACGTCCGATAAAGCGGATGCAAGAGGTAGCTTCGATGGCAGAAAGATAACGTTTGGGGATGAGCATTCTGCCGTTTTCTTCTAACTCGATTCGCTCGGCTTCTGCTACAAATTGCCTAAAAATTTGATCTTCCTCTTTTACCCAGGGATTCAGCTGTTCACGTAGTTCTCCAATGGTATTTTCCCAGGCAGTTTCGGGGTAAAGAATCAGGCAATTTTCAAAGATTCCTTTGCGCAAGTAGAATACCTTTTCGTCCGCTAATAGACGTCTAAAAATGGCAGGTAAAAAAGCCCTGCCTTTGGCGTCTATTTTGGCATCGATATTTCCGATTAGTGATGACATTTTCTGGTTCTTTTCTTTAGGGTAAAGATAGGGTAAAATGCGACACTTTGCAACTTTTTTAGACACAAATCTCCACAAACTTATTAACAAAGAGAAGGATTGTAGTTTGTCTTGCTTGCTTCGTTATTGTGTGTTTGTTGCATGGAAAATCCAAAGGGATAGTTGGATTTTTTGCTAAAAGTTGTATATTTGCATGAATTTAGTCTAAAAAAAAGTTAGCAGTGGCACATATAGACATCAAAGGAGAATTGACCAAACGGATGAAAAAGAAGCCTAATTGGCTGATGGTCAAGGTTGCTCGTTGGTTTTTGATAGAAGATTGGATCAATGTTCACTTGGATCAGATAGGCGAGGTGTCCAATATCGAATTTATGAAAGCGACATTGGATAATTTGCAAATCAACGTAGAGGTGAAAGGTGTCGAAAATTTACCATCGGCAGAATCGCCAACGATGTTTGTGTGTAATCACCCGTTAGGTGGAATGGACGTTTTGTCTGCGTGTAAAGCGGTAGAGCCGGCTTGCGGTAAAGGATTGTTGATACCTGCTAACGACTTGTTGATGCAATTGACCAATATTCGCGAAATGCTTATTCCCGTAAACAAAGTGGGTGGTCAAAGCAAAGACTTACTGCAAAAAATCAATCAGGCTTATGCTTCGGAAAAACAACTTATGTTTTTCCCTTCTGGAAAAGTGTCGCGCAAACATCCTGATGGTATTTACGATGATGAATGGAAAAAGAATTTTGTGGTAAAATCGGTCGAGTTTAAACGAAATGTGGTTCCGATTCGAATCGATGCCAAAAATTCTCCTTTCTTTTATCGATTGGCTAAGTGGCGTGCTAAATTAGGTATTAAACTGAATATAGAAATGTTGCTCTTGGTTCGTGAAACCCGCAAACAGCAGCATAAAACCATTACCGTTACCATTGGTAAACCTATACCATGGCAATCTTTTGATTCGACCAAAACAGCCTATCAGTGGGCGCAAGAAGTAAGAAAACAAGTTTACGAGTTGTAAAATTATGGAACCGATAATAGAACCAGTTGACAGAGAATTGATTAAGGCGGAATTAACCCCTAATAAATTTCTGCGTCCTACCAATAAGGGTGGTAATTTAATCTACGTTACTACAGCCAAAGAATCGCCCAATGTTATGCTCGAAATTGCGCGATTGCGCGAGTTGGCATTTCGCATGGCAGGTGGTGGTAGTGGCAAATCGTACGACATGGACCAGTTTGATTTGATGGATCGCCCCTATAAGCAGTTGTTTGTCTGGGACCCTCAAAATGAGGAGATTATCGGTGGTTATCGTTATATATTGGGTAGGGATGTGGAATTCTTGCCCGATGGTCAGCCAAATCTGATTACTTCCGAAATGTATCGTTCTTCTGATAAGTTTATCAAGGAATATTTGCCAAATACATTGGAGTTGGGGCGTAGTTTTGTTCATCCCGATTATCAGGCATCGAAAATGGGGGCTAAAAGTTTGTTTTCGTTGGATAATTTGTGGGATGGTTTGGGCGCGCTAACCGTATTGATTCCTGATGCTAAATATTTGTACGGAAAGGTAACGGTTTATCCGCATTACAATGCCACGGCACGCGATTTGATTTTTGGCTTTATCAATAAATATTTTCCTGATAATGAGGATTTAATATCTCCAATTGATCCGTTTAAAATTTCGTTTACGCCAGCGCAAATCGATGAAATTTTTACGGCAGAAACCTACAAAGAAAACTACAAAATACTCAACAAAGAGGTGCGTTCGTTAGGGGTTAATATTCCTCCTTTGGTGAATGCTTATATGGGACTTTCGCCCTGCATGCGTTCGTTTGGTTATGCGGTTTATCATGATTTTGGCAATTTGATAGAGATTGCTATTATGATACCGGTCGATCAAATTTACGAAGAGAAGTACACCCGTCATGTGGCAACTTTCTTGAATACACACGAGGCTCCTTGTGTGTAATATCTACTCTTTTGGCTAAAAAATCTACACGTTAGCGGTAATTTTTTAACGTTCTTGCATCTTATTACAATAATAAGGTGTGATTTTTCGTTTTTTACTTGAAAAGTACGGTAAAAAAAGTTAAATTTGCGTTCTTGACGTTAAGTGAAACTATGAAAAAATTATCGATAAAAAAGTACGCTATTGTAGCGTCTGTGTTATTGGCGGCCTTGTCTGTGTCAGCCGATCCTACTGTTATCCCAACTTCCGAAACAGGAGGTAGCAATGATCCTACTGTTGTTCCAACTCTCGATCCAGGAGATAGTGGAGATCCTGTTGTAACTGTCGAAAAACCTGTTCTCTCCACCGAGGGAGATGAATGCGATGCTGCTGTCGAGTTTCGTATCGAGAATTACGATGCTTCTTTGCAATACAACCTGCCAGCAGGGTTTGAACGTGCGGATAATATTATTCGTCCGTCTGCACCTATGGTAGTAGGAACCACCTATGCCTTGCAGATTACGGCAACCGACCCTGTTGCCTTGGTTGAGTCGGAACCCAGCGATGAGGTGCAACGCATTTACTTGCTAAGACCCGTTCATCCCGTACTTAGCCAAAATCGTATTGCGAATGATCGTGTTGAGGTATCCATTCAGAATTACGATGCAACGGATGCTTACACCTACGTTTACAACGTGAATGGGGGAGCCGATCAACCTTATACTGCTCCTTTTGCTGTTACTTTGCCTGCTGGTCAAACAAAGGCGACGGCGCTGTTTGGCGTGAATAAAATTTTGCGGGTTAATGGCCAGGAGTATTGCGCTGCAGGTTATGTAGATCAACCTATTGATTTGATTGCAGATCCTCAAACTCCTCAAATAACAACCCAATCGGGCTGTGGCAAGGCAGTTGTCTTTACGCTTGCCAACCCAGAGGCCGATTGTTCTTATGTTTGGACCGTAACCGAAAATGGCCTGAATGCCATGCAGGTGACACCTACTGCAGATCAATATACTGTGCAAAATCCTCGTGATGGGGCGGTTTATGAAATGACGGTAACGGCAACGCGTACATTAAATTCCTTGTCGGCAACGGCTACAGGAACAGCTTCGCAAACATACCAACAATTGCCAGCAGATTTGAGCAGTGTTTCGCACCGCGTTTGTCAACAAGCAGGTGCTACGTTGCAAGTGGAAACTTTGGTAACAGGAACTACCAATGCCCTAAAATGGTTTGATGCGGCAGGTTCGCCTATTTTCCCACCTGTGGTAGATTTGTCTGTGGCTGATACGCATACTTTCTACGTAGTTCAAAAGGATAGCAAAGGATGTGAATCCGAAAACAGAGCCCTTGTTGAGGTAAAAGTAGTTGAGATACCCAAAGTGCAAATGCCTGCTGAATTGTGGGTATGCGCATCATCGACCAATACGCCGATTCAAGTACAAGCGCTTACCTCTGCTGCTGCTTCGTATGAATGGTCGGGCACTTACGTAAACTTTTTGAGTGATGCCCATGTGGCGAATCCGATGTTTACACCTGTTAACGTAACCCAAGATACAGATTGTAACTACACTTTAACGGTTACCAGTCTCGAAAATAACCAATGTTCAACTCAATACACCTATACGGCACATGTATTGGAGCAACCTACCGTTAAGTTGGCGGGCATATCGGGTAATAGCATCGCTGCTTGTGTGGGCGAGTCGTTGACCTTGACCATCGAGAACCCAACTCCTGGTGTGGTGTATGAGTGGACCGATCCAGACGGGGTATTGTCGCAACTAACAGCTACTTCGTGGAAAATCAGCTCGTTACAAGCTGCTACTAACTTACAAGTGCAAGCAAAACGTACAGCACAAGGTCAAACTTGTTTGTCAGATCCCTATTCGCTTGCCATTACGGTGGTAGAAGGACCCTCGTTTGTGGCTACTACAGCACCTAACAATACCCTAACTGCATGCGAGGGCACCGTGCTTACCTTGGGTGGTGATAATCCAGATAGCCAATTTAGTTATACTTGGACTCCTACCGTAGGTTTGTCGTCTGCTACCGAAGCGAAACCTACTGTAACAGTATCCAGCGAAATTACTTATATGCTTAGTGTAGGTTATAAAAATGGTCCTACTTGCCAATCGCAATCGTCGGTAACCATCAAACCCATAGCATTGCCTACCAAATTTCAATTAGCTCCCGAGGGTGCTACCGAATTTTGTAGTTTAAGCCCATCAACAGGTGTAAAACTATCGGGTTCAGAAAGCAATGTAATTTATTCGCTATACAATAACGGCACATTGGTAAGTTCGCAAAATGGTACGGGTTTGCCTTTGCGTTGGGATATTCTTACCGAAGGTCGTTACACCGTGAAGGCAGAATTGAGCAATTCGGGTATTACTTGCCAACAAGATATGGATGGTGAGGTTGTATTTACGGCAAAACCATCGCCCGAAGCTACGTTGTCGTTGGCGGCAGGCGATGTGGCATGTCCCAATTCGACAGTATCAGTAGAGGTTAAATTTACGGGAGCGGCTCCTTTCGAAGCTACGCTATGGCAAGATGGCAACCTTATCCCTATTCGCACCAATTCGGATACCTATGTACATCCACATGTTGTGTCGGGTTCTACTTCTTTCAAACTATTGGAAGTAAAGGATAATGTATGTAGTACGGTATATGCTGCTGGAACAGAACCTGTTTTGGATATTACGGCTCCCGATGCCAGCTCGCTAAAAATTCATTCCGATAATCCCAATAATAAATTATGCCAGGGAGTCAAAGAATCGATTACCTTGAGTGTTCCTTTTGACGAAACCTTGTTCCCCAATTCGAGAATCGTCTGGGGTACAGGCGACGAAGGTAAAAGTTTGGTTGTGAATCCACAAAGTACAACCGAATATAAAGTATTCATCTATACCAACAATAACCAATGTGTGTCGGAAGATGCAATTACCATTGTTGTGGTTGACAGTACGGAAATTACCATTGAAATGGATACTTTCTATTGCGAAAATGCTGGTTTGGCATCATTGAATGCCTATCCAGTGGGTGGTACTTTTGTTTCGGAAGATGGTTTAATTGTTAATACCAACGTATTAGACCCCTCCTTGGCTCCTGGACCTGGTTCGTACATAATTTCGTACCAATATAGCAAAGACGGTTGTCCTTTCAAGAAAAACGATACCATTTATATTGGCAAAGAAATTGCCGATGTAAACTGGGGCGTTTATCCTGTGCACGAAGGTCCTATTGATCAAATTACTGATATTCAATTCTGTTTGCCCAATATTGATACCCAAAAAGAAGTTCTAAAACTACAAGGGTATCCTCCCGTAGAAAACGGCGTAAGATGGGAGTTGTATGCAAGAAACGGTTCGCAAGTAGTTACTTCCGATGCTGTATTGGAGCAAGATCCTAACAGTCCTTGGTTGGCAACCCTAAAAAACATGACGGCGGGGTTAGTTTACGAGATTGCCTATTCTGTACCCGACCAATTTGGTTGTGTTACCAAGAAATCGCACAAGGTGCAACTTAACCTAAATCCAACCTCTAGACCCGAGTCTGGTGGCTTGATAGTGATGAATAGAGCCGATGTAGTGACCAGTAATTTGTGTACAACCGACAAGGTTGCTACGATCAAAACGGGTAATGTAATTCCTGTTAAAGCGGTTTCGTTCTCGGATTCCAGATTCTTGAACGACGCACCAGCCAGCGATTATGCCAACGGTATTATACGCATCAACCCCAGTAGCGTGGGTATCGAAGGAACGTATAGTGCCATCTTTACTTACGAATATTCGGTAGGTTGTTCGTTTAGCGAACGTGTTGATTTCCACTTGGGTACGGCAACACAAATCCTTAACTTTAATTTGAAAAAGAGCTATTGCGTATACGACGAAAACGAGTACATCACCGTATCGACTGCTACACCAACCACAGGTGATATTTCTATCTTTAAAATAGAGGATGACGGAACCAAAACACATGTTGTAGGTCCTATCAACATGCTAAATAATCCTCAATTTACCCCAAGTGCTTATCTGCCAGGTAAATACCGTGTTATCTACGATTATATGGATGTTAACGGTACCTGTGTGGCTGCCGATAGCGTGGAAGTTATGGTTTACGATCGTCCTGCCATTTCGTTCGACTTTGCTCAAGACTTCTGTATGGGCGAGGTGTTTGCCTTGAAAACGACTCCTACCAACGGAACCTGGAAATTGAACAACGACGAACGTCATCCTGCCTTAATTAACGGTAGCATGTACACCCAACAGGCTGGTATCGGTCGTCATGAACTGGAATTTTCTACCACCGACCCAGCAACAGGATGTGCGAATACGGAAATATACCCCATTGAGGTACACGGAACAGACCCCGTTCGAATCCTCAACTTAGAAGAAAGATATTGTTCGCCACAAGGTATTGTAACCATTTCGGGTAGCCCTATTACCCCAGGTACCGGTGTATTTAGAGGTTGTGATCACCTTGACTTTATCACCAACTTGGGCAACAACCAAGCCAGCATCGACCTTTCGGAAGGTAACTACAATACAACCTATACGGTGTATTACGATTATACACAAGAGTTCCAACCCAGATCTGGTGGTGCTCCAATGTCTTGTACCTCTACGGCAGAACAAAATTTCTCGATTTTGGGCAAGGGCATCGACTTTAACGGTATCGAACACAACGCAATTATTTGTAGTTACGATCAACCCATAGAACTGGCAGCTACCGAATCGCAAAATGTGACCTTTACATTTAACGGTGCTAACGCTACCGCTTTTGTTGACAATGGCGATGGAACTGCAGTTATTTATCCCGAACAATTGCAAGAAGGTATTTATACCATAACCGCAGATTATCAGTTCATCGAAAATGGCGTGCTTATCTGTTCGAGCAGCAAGACCAAATCGTTTACAATCGTCAACATCGAAAAAGACATTGCCGTAGAATTGTTCTGCGACTTTAGCCACGATCCTGTAAACGGTAACAATGCAGTCCGTTTGTTAGAATCAGAACCCGATATTAACTACCAACTTTGGGTAGGTGGTCAATTATTCGATACCCAAAAAGGGGATGGAAATAACTTGGAATTCCCACCCATTGCTATCGAAGGACCTGCTGAAATTATCATAAAAGGTACTTACGACGGTTGCTTGGTTACGTTGGACATGCCACAAGCTTTGTCGGTACAAAAACTAAGAAGTTCGTTGGAGTCTCAACATATTTCTTGTCATGGTGAGGTGGATGGATTGATTAAAGCAACCGTACAAGGTGGTGCGACTCCTTATCAACTCCAAGAATTTACCTTTACCCCAGAGAACTCAACTACCAGTACTACTATTGCAAGTACACTGATTACCAACGGTGCCGCTGGTACCTATCAGTTCCTTGTAAAAGATAAATTGGGTTGTTCGCATAGCAGAACGGTGATCATCGAAGAGCCTACTGCGTTGGTGGCGCATTTGCAAGCAAAAGATGCCGATTGTGCGGGCGAAAGTACAGGCCAAGCTGTCCTTACGGTAACAGGTGGTTCTCCTACTTATAGTTACAAGTGGGTGAATAAGGAAAATCCATCGGATGTGCTATCCAGTACACACGTATTTGAAAATATCGCGCAAGGTCAGTACACCTGGCAAGTAACCGACATAAGAGGTTGCGAGCTTTCTGACGACTTTACCATCTATGCGCCTGAGCAAGCGTTGCAACTAACAGAAAATAATGCAGCGCACGTAGATGTTACCTTGACGGGTGCGGCAACGGGTATTATTGAGGTTGCGGCAACTGGTGGTACTCCTTTTGATGATGCCGCTACACCTTATTATAAATATACATGGGTGGGTAATAGTTTCCCAACCAACTTAACAACCTTGGATGCTCGCCAAGAAAACCTATTGGCAGGTATTTACTACATCACAGTAGAAGACAAACGCGGTTGTACCAAAACCATTAGTGTTACCATTACACAACCCGAAGTTATCAGCATTACACCCCAGGTAATCGATGTAGCTTGTAGAGGAGAAGAAACGGGTAGCATCTTGCTTACCATTACAGGTGGTAAATTACCTTATCGCCAAATGGAATGGTTCGACGAAGGTGGTAATTCTTTGTTGCAAGATAATCCTAACTTGCAAGGTTATAAAGCGGGTATTTACAAGTTTGTCATGGAGGATGATAATGGCAACCGTCAAGAACAAACCTACCGCATTCTCGAACCCGATAACGTACTAAGCGTACTGCAAGACAATGCTTCCGATTTAACCGTTAGTTGTTTTGGTAAATCAGATGCTACGATTAAGTTGGCAATTACGGGCGGTACCGCGTTTGCCGATCCAAACCGCTACAAAGTAACCTGGCAAACCCTTAACGATCCAGCTAATCAACTGTTGGCAGACGATTATACAAGGGTAGTTAATCTACCTGCGGGTACTTATGGAGCCGAAGTCGAAGACGCCAATGGTTGTAAATCGATAGTAACCGATATTGTGGTGTCACAACCCGCCGAAATGCGATTTGTAGATGTGCTAACCGAATCCGTTCGTTGTAGCGACGGTGCTGATGGTAGCATCGAAGTAACCGTCTCGGGTGGTAATGTTACCTCGCCTGCCGATTATACCTACCAATGGACGGGTCAACCTTATTTAGATGCAAGTAGCCAATTGGCTCCTAATCATATCGTGGACTTGCACAGCGGTTCTTATACGGTTAGAGTGACCGATAAAACGCAAGAATGTTTTATCGAGAAAACCATCGAGTTGGATAGCCCTGTTTTGTGGGAAGTAGCGATCAATGCAACTCCTATTTCGTGTGCAGATCGTACAGATGGTACGCTAACCGCCGTAATCAGTGGAGGCGCTGCAACAAGTTATACTTATCAATGGTTGGATGCCAGCGACAACGTAATTTCGTCGGCTGTTAGCATGACGGGTGTTGCAGCAGGCGATTATAAAGTGAAAGTAACCGATGATAGAGGTTGCGAGCGTTTGCAAATAGCAAGTTTAAGCAATCCTCAACCTTTAAAAATTGACGATGTAAAATATACTGATATTACTTGCCACAACGTAAACGATGCTTCGGTAACGGTCGAAGTAAGCGGAGGTTCTGGCAATTACACCTACAACTGGACCAATGGTGGCAATTTTGTGGCATCCAGCCAAACTGTACAAAATTTGCCCAAAGGTAGTTACCAAGTAGAAGTAGCCGACCAAAACTTCCCAACTTGTATCGTTCGCTCGGGTGTAACCGAAATTAAGAATCCAGATCCAGTTTCGTACACCGTATTAACCGAAGATGTGGCAATTGTGGGTGATCGAACAGGTCGTATCGTGGTAACTCCACAAGGAGGACGTTCACCTTATTATATAGTATGGACAGGCGCTCCCGAAGGCGTTACTATTGCGGACGATTTATTTGATGTAGGCAATCTACCCGCAGGTAACTACTATTTTGAAGTATTCGACAACCGCAAGCAATGTTCGGCAGTAGGTTCGGTAACCCTAAAACAACCCGATCCTATGCAAGTAACGGTTGCTGTTACGAACGTAACTTGTCATGGCGCGGCAACAGGTAAATTAGAAGTAACCGATGTACAAGGTGGTGACGGAGCTTATACCTACAAGTGGTACGAAAACCAAGGTGGTACTCCCGTGTTGATTTCGGAACAAACCTTGGCGCAAGGCCTATCGGCTGATGTTGATTATACTTTAGAAGTGGCAGATGGGTCGGGCAATGTCGATAAAACCAACTATAAATTGACACAACCTAAAAATCCATTGCAAGTAAGTGTAGATCCCTATCAATCGCAAACGGAGGTAACTTGTAAAGGCGATAACGATGCCTTTGTTCGCATCATCGCTACGGGTGGTACAGCGGATTATACCTACCAATGGGACGATCCAACCTTGACGATAGACCCTGTCGAAACCAACAAAGCAAAAGATTTGGGCGTAGGTCGTTATACCGTATCGGTACAAGATGCAAATGGCTGTACCGCACCCTTTGGCTTTACTATTTCTGGTCCTGCACAAGACCTTACCATCAGCGAAACCATTGAGCATATCAAGTGCCATGGAGACGAAAATGGTACCATCGAACTACATGTATCGGGTGGTAATGGTGGTTATACCTACGAATGGACTGGCGATGCGGGTATTGGTGATCCTAACTCTCCTCTGCAAAATACCTTGTTGGGTGGCAAAACCTATCGCGTAGTAGTTGCCGATAGCAAGGGATGTTCGGATAGTAGGGTATATACCATGCAAGACAGAACGCCTTTGCAAGTAAACGTAACCACTACCGACCTGTTGTGTTTCGAAGATGGCAAAGGTGGCTTTGATGCTTCGATTCGCAGTTCGATAGGCGAAACGCATAAACTCATCTATTTGAGCAGCCCACTACCCACCGATATGGGTAGCATTACCACTGCCAATAACCTATCGGCAGGGGATTATAAATTTGTGGTAGAAGACGACAACAACTGCTTGGTAGAGGTGCCATTCACCATTGCTCAACCTAACGAACTTACCGTAAGTATCGAAGGTTCTGATAAATTATGCGACGGTATTGATAACGGGGTGATGGATGTGAAAATCCCAGTAGATGCAGGTACACCTAATTATACCTACAAATGGTTTAAAGAAGACGAACACATGGTGATGATCCATCAGCCTCAAATGGATCAGCAAACCCACCTAACCGAAATGGGTGCAGGTCGCTATCGTTTGGAAGTGGTTGATGCAAATGGTTGTAAAGCCGAAACCAATCACCAAATCAAAGCTTCTACACCGATGAAATTTACCAAAGTAGAAGTAACGCACATTGCTATCCACGGAGATATGACAGGCGAAGTAGATATCGAAGTAACTGGCGGTGATCAACCTTTGAGTTACATTTGGGCATCCAACGATTTCGATTTCCCTGCGCCATACAATCCTAATGCGCAAGATCAAACCCAATTGCCTGCAGGCAGATATACCGTTTCGGTCATTGATAATATTGCTTGTCAAATCGACTCGACAGTAGATATTATGCAACCCGAATCCATGGTTGTTACTCCTTTGATTCACGACATCAATTGTGCTGGCGATAAAGGTGCTATTTCGTTGCGTGTCGAAGGTGGTTATCAACCTTACCACTACACCTGGACCTATCCAGATGGAACGGTTCATGCAGCAACTGGTTTGCATGAGCAAAACAATTTGCCATCGGGTAAATATAGCATTCAAGTGCGCGATGATAAAAACAACACCGTTAACACGACCGTTGTGCTAAACGATCCTACTCCTGTAACCTGGTCGTTGCGCCAAGAGTTCTCTAAGTTAGCATTGGATTGCTACGAAAGCAACAATGGTGCTATCGAGTTGTTTATCGAAGGTGGCTCGGGTTCTTACTCCGTACTATGGGAAGGACCTGGTGTTATGGGTAAAACAGGCGAGTCGGTTAAAAACTTAGGTGCAGGTCAGTACAAAGCAACCATTAAAGATTCCAAAGGTTGCGTACCAACTCAAGAAATGCTTCAAGAGATTACACGCCCTGCAGCTCCATTACAAGTAGTTGCTACCATCGAAAATAATACTTGTTTTGGCGACGAACAAGCCAACATCCAATTGGCTGTAAGTGGTGGTACTCCACTTCCTGCTCCAGACGAATACATTTATACTTGGTCGGGCTATGGGGTAGATGTAACCGCCAAAGATCAACAAAACCTTACCGCAGACGATTATAAAGTTACGGTAAAAGATGCCAACGGTTGTACCGTAGAAAAACAGTTCACCTTGGTTGATCCAGCCGTTAATACAGCAGCCCTAACAGGTAATGGTGTAGTTTGCGAAGGTGAAAAGGTAAAATTGTACATCAATGTATCAGGACAAGGTCCATGGGAAGTAACCTATACCGATGGATATCAACTATACACTGATACCTATACCGATAGAATTATTGAAATTGAGTACGAACCCACTCGCAACTGTACCATCGAATTGGTAGAAGTTAAAGATAACTTGGGTTGCTTGGCTACCCTAACAGGTACAGTACCTGTAGAAGTGTATGCCGTACCCGAATTAAGCGTTGTTAGCTACGACAAAGACTGCTGCTTGGGCGGTTCTGCTAACATCAACTTGTTGCTTGCCAACGAGGGTGGTTGGAAAGTTACTTACGAGGTAGATGGTCAAACCATCGAAAGTGGTTTGATGACCGATGTGGGTAGTTCTTTGGTGATTACACCTTTGCAACCAGGTGCCAAAACCTATACCCTTAAAACGGTTTCCAATGCACATTGCTCTCGTCAGTTGGTAGATATGTCGTACGAAATTACTACCTACGAACGTCCATCGTTGCAGGTAAATATACCTGCTGAAATTTGCGAACCCAATGCCTTGCCAGTAGAGTTACACGCCTTGGGTAGTGCTCCTTGGACCGTTCGCTATTCGATGAATGGTTTGGAACACGTAGAAGAAATGACAACCCCCGAAGAAACCATCATCTTTGATGCGTACGAAGATGACAATACCTTTGTATTCCATAGCATTACTTCGGGAACACGTTGCGAAACTACCGTTAATAGAACCCACTACAACCACGTAAATCGTTTGCCTTTGCAACCCGCTGCTATTGTTGGCGATAACAACGTATGCCGTGGCTCGATGGCTCAAATGATGGTGGACCCTGTCGCTTATGCCGAAAGCTACGATTGGACCTTGCCACAAGGATTTACCATCGTAAGCGGTACCGGAACCGAACAAATTACCGTAGAAGTAGGTGAAGATGCTGTGTCGGGCGATATTACGGTATTTGCACGCAATGCCTGTGGCGAAGGATTGCCTACAACCCGTGCAATTAAGGTGGTAGGCCCTGTAAACAATACAGGCAAGTTCAAAGAAATTCCATCGCACATTTGCGAAAGAGGTGAGTTGTTCCCCATGAGTTTGGAAGCTCCTGTTCAAGGTGCAACTGCCTACGAATGGATTTTGCCTGCTGGTTATTCGTTAGATGGCAACACCAACGAAACAACTTCCATTGATGTTTTGGTGCGCTACAACGAATATGCACAAAGCGGTATCATCCAAGTGATTCCTAAAAATGGTTGCTATGCGGCAGCGCCTATTACTGCCTACATCAACTTGCGTCCGTTGCCTAATGCCGAAGCAGGTGTTGACTTTGTAACCCTTAACTGTGCAACATCGGCTCGCTTGAATGCAACGCCTATCTCGGGCAATCTTGCCCCCAATGGTTGGACACAAGAATGGACGGTACTTTCGGGTACAGGAACGTTGGCAGATGCTACCAATCCTACCACCGAGGTGGACAACTTGCTATTTGGTCCTAACCGTTTTGAATGGATGGTAAACGACGGTTATTGCATCAATACCGACGTAGTAACCGTAACCTCTAATAACCCTGGTATTACGCAACCCGAAGCAACCGATATTACCGTTTGCGAAGACTTTGTTACCTTGCGTGCTCCTGCTCCATTGTACGGAACAGGCAGCTGGCGCTTGATTGCAGGCGATGGAGAATTGCTTACTCCAACCAGCAATGTTACCGATGTGTTGGATTTGAGCAGACGTACACCCAACAAGTTCTTGTGGGAGGTTTCGTATGCCGAATGTACCAATGCGGTAGAAGTACGAGTTGTTTCCAATAGCTTACAATCGTTGGCAGATGCGGGCGAAGATGGTGTTACTACCAACGGCATGTTCCGCTTGTCAGCAAAATCGTTCGATAGCTCTTCCATCACTGGCGAATGGACGGTAGTGGGTGGTAGTGGCGAATTTGCCGATCCAACCAGCCCCAATACCTACGTAACAGGCTTGTCGCAAGGAATCAATACCTTCCGTTGGACCTTGAAAGGCTATGATTGCGAAGCATACGACGATGTACAAGTGCGTAGTGCCGACGAACCCGTGGCAGGATTCAACATGGTTAACGATAAAGGTTGCGAACCACTAACCGTCTTGTTTAACAACATTACCTTGGGCGATGCAACCTACCACTGGGACTTTGGCGATGGTACTGCCTCTACTTTGCGTAGCCCCGAACACATTTTCGAAAAAGCAGGTGTTTACAAAGTGACCCTAACGGCTACAGGTAAGTATCGTACCGACAAGACCGAACAATACGTTACGGTATTGTCTTCGCCAACAGCAGCCTTTACCGTTTCGTCAACACAACTGTATGTGCCCAATGCCGAAGCGCATTTCTACAACAGTTCTGACCGTGTTGAGGAGTATTACTGGGACTTTGGCGATGGACATTCTTCTACCGAAAAAGATCCGGTACACATGTACTACGAAGATGGTGAGTACGATATTACCTATATTGTAACCGACCTTAATGGATGTAAAGATACCCTTACATACGAAAATTACATACATGTGGGTAAAGGTTCGTTCATTGTATTCCCAACAGCCTTTACACCTAACTTAGAACAACAATTAGATGGCCGTTACGAAGCAGAAGAGCGTCGATTGGATATTTTCTATCCTGTATCGCGCAATGTGGATACCTACCGATTGGAAGTTTACAACCAATGGGGCAACATGGTCTTTGTTACCGAAGACTTGTACGAAGGTTGGAACGGCTACTACTTGGATCAACCTGCTGCACAAGGCACCTATGTGTACAAGGCAGAGGGTAGGTTTAGAGATGGAACGGCGTTCCGTCAAGGTGGTAGTATATTGTTGATTCGCTAATTTGGATAGGAGAAGAAGAGTATGAAACAGATAATTCGTAAAATTCAGTTTGCAGTTGTTGCATTGTTGTTGGGAGCGATGAGCGCTTCGGCACAAGACTTTTTGCTCTCGCAACCTTGGGCAGCAACCACCATGGTCGCTCCTTCGTTTGCAGGTTATACGGGTGGTGGTAGAGTATTTGCTACCTATCGTGCACAATGGGCTAATATAAAAGGCTCGCATACCGCAGTAGTTGGATATGACCAATATTTCCATCCTATCCGTTCGTCGTTTGGTGGAGTAGTGTCGCATACAACACAAGGTGGAGGTATGCTCTCACAAACCCAATTTAATATTCAATACAACTATTTGGTGCAAATTACCAAAGACTGGTATTTCCGTCCTGCTTTGCAAGTAGGGTTGTTTTACCGCACCATCGATCCATCGAACATGGTATTTTCGGACCAAATTGCCATAGATGGTAGTATCTTGCCATCAACCTCGTTTCAGGCAACCAATACCTCGTTGGTACGTTTTGATGCGGCTGTTTCGGTGATGTTTACGCACAACTACTTTTTTGGTGGTATTAGCGTAGATCGTTTGTTGGGCAATAATATTTCCTTTATGGATCAGCCCGAAACCAAACAACACGTAAAAATGAATGTATTTGCAGCAGGCTTAATTCCTATTTCAAAAGGGTATGGTAAATACGACCCCAAAGATGATGTTACGTTTGCTGCTTTGTATCAATGGCAAGGACAATATCACCAAATAGACATTGACGCCATGTATCACCGTCAATATTTTATGGCGGGCATTGGCTACCGTGGTATCCCATTCTATTCGCCCGAAGAGGGCTTGACCTCGTCCGATGCAATTAAATTCTGCATTGGTGGCTCGTATGCAGGTTTTAGTATATCGTACAGCTACGATGTTAGCATCTCTTCGTTGGTGAATATTTCGGGTGGTTCGCACGAGGTTGTATTAACCTACAGATTCTTAGAAAAGTTGCCTAACGACCGTTCGTTCTTCTGTTACTAAAATGTAACGGATATGTTAAATTTTGAGTAATTTTTTTAGATATACTTGCATTATAATGCGCAAAAACTATAAATTTGTGCATTATTTAATTAATAAATTTTAAAAATTGAGAAGATGAAAAGATTTGGATTACTTGTATTTATCATGGCGGCATTTGCTGCTATTGCAGTGGCACAACCACGTGCTATTGGTGCTCGCTTAGGTGGTGGTTTGGAAGTATCTTACCAACATTCTTTGGGTGAAAGCAATATGATTTCTGCCGACCTAGGTTTGCCTATTGTTGACGGTGGTGGATTTGGTTTGTCTGCAGCTGCTACTTACGATTGGATTAACCCTGGTGGCCTAACAATTCCTTGGAACGAAAAAGGTTCTTGGAACTGGTATGCAGGTGTTGGTGCTAACGCTGGTTTCTATGGATTTAATTCAATCGCAGGTTTTGGTGGTGTAGCTGGTCGTCTTGGTATCGAATACAACTTCTGGTTCCCACTTCAACTATCGTTGGATTATCGTCCTGTAATTGGTATTCGTGGTGCTAATGGTCACGTACAATTCAACGATTGGGGATTCTATGGTATCGCTCTTGGCGTACGTTACATTTTTGAATAATCCATTTAATTGTAATAAAAAGGGGTTGGCTTTTGTAGTCAACCCTTTTTTATGCCTTTAAAATATCGCTTAACGCCTAAACAACTAAACAATTTTTATTAACTTTGCGCCAGATTTTAAACACAAATTATGAATTGGCTAACCGAACTTTTAACTGGTAACTCCATAGCACATGCCGTGCTTATTTATGCTTTTGTTATAGCAACAGGTGTATTGTTGGGCAAAATAAAAATTGGCAGTGTGTCCCTTGGTGTTACTTTTGTGCTGTTTATGGGCATTTTAGTAGGGCATTTTGGCTTTACGGTCGATCACGACATTATGCACTTTGTCAAAGAGTTTGGGTTGATTTTGTTTATCTTCTCCATTGGTTTACAGGTGGGCCCTAGCTTTTTTACTTCGTTTAAAAAAGGAGGCATGTTGCTCAATGGCCTGGCTGTATTGCTTATTTTATTAGGCATAGGCGTTACGCTTTCGCTATTTGGCATTTTTCATGGCGAAATTTCGATTCCCATGTTGGTAGGCATTATGCAAGGTGCCGTTACTAACACACCTGGTTTGGGTGCTGCGCAAGAAGCTTTGCGTCAATTAAGCGAAGCAGGCGAGTTGGCTGGTCCTATCCCATCTATCGGTTTAGGGTATGCCGTGGCGTATCCCATGGGTGTGATAGGTATTTTGCTTACCTTTATTATTTTACGCTTTGTATTCCGAATCAAGTTAGACAAAGAAGAAGCCTCGCTTAAAGAACAAAAAGAAAGCCACGAAACGCCGAATTGGATTACCATTAAAATTACCAACGATTCGCTTATCGATTGCACCTTGTCTCAGTGCCAAAGCATGATACGTAGGCAGTTTATTGCTTCACGCTTGTTTAATGGAAATGAAGTGATTATTCCATCGGACGAAACTCGTTTAAAAACGGGCGATATCGTATCGGTTATTGTCAACGAGGCAGACGAACTGGCAGTTACTGCTTTTTTAGGTAAAAAAATTGACTACGTTTGGGAGGATAGCGAAAACACCATGGTGTCGCGCCGCATCGTGGTAACGCAAAGTAATGTCAACGGTAAAACAATCGGGTCATTGGCATTCAGAACAGCTTACGGTGTTAATATTACCCGTGTTCATCGTTCGGGTATCGACCTTTTAGCACGTCCCGAATTATACCTTCAAGTGGGCGACCGTGTTACCGTAGTAGGCTCTTTAGAAGCCATCGGAAAAGTAGAGAAGATTTTGGGTAATACCTTAAAACGCCTTAACGAACCTCACCTTATTACCATTTTCTTAGGCGTTTTTGTCGGTATCTTGGTGGGTAGTATTCCGATTCATTTCCCCAATATGCCCATGCCAGCCAAATTAGGCTTGGCAGGTGGTCCGCTTATTGTAGCCATTTTGTTGGGTCGTTTTGGCTATCGCCTTAAACTAATCACCTATACCACTCAAAGTGCTAACTTGATGTTGCGCGAAATGGGTATTTCACTCTTCTTGGCAAGTGTGGGTATTTCGGCAGGTGCTGAGTTTGTCGATACGGTGGTTTCGCCCGATGGCTTGCGTTGGATTTTATCGGGTGTGCTTATTACCATGGTGCCAGCGCTTATTGTAGGTGTTATTGGCCGCTTGCTAAAAATCAACTACTTTACCCTAATCGGTATGATTTCGGGTAGCTGTACCAATCCACCCGCCTTGGCCTACTCGGGCTCTATTGCCAACAACGATGCCCCAGCGGTAGCTTATTCTACCGTTTATCCGCTAACCATGTTCTTGCGTATTATTTGTGCGCAGTTCATTATATTGCTGTTTGCATAATCCTTACATAAAAAGATAGTCCAAAACCCGCTATAAGGCGGGTTTTGTTGTATTTTGACTTTTTCATTCGACAAAATGACATGTAAATCGACTTTTCCATTCGACAATTTTGGTCAAATAGCCGATAATATAGAGGTGGGCATAGCAATAAAATCCCGCTGTAGATATTTGGTATGTTGTATTAAGGAGGACTTGTAATTAGGGAAATCAAATAAATTTTAAGATAAGTTTACTGATTTTTTTATATTTTTTTTATATTTGCAAGTAAATAGACCCACGTTGATTGGGTGTGTAAAGCGTTACACAAAGGGCGTGGGAATATGTGAGCGTTTATTACGCATGTTCTGACATTTCAGAAACTTCGCAACTTTCTAATG
>CALDQH010000019.1 GCA_937911935.1 uncultured Bacteroidales bacterium
TAACCATCGCCTACGTGTCCAAACAAAAAGGATACGGGGTCAAAGGTTGCCTCTTCTTCTGCTGTTTCGCTTGCCATTACGACAGGGGTAAACAGCATGGCACACATCAATAATATGTATTTTAGTTTTTTCATTCGTTTGGTTGCTTCGTTTTTTTAGCATCCATCCATGCTAAAGCTAGTTTTGTTTCTACTACCAATGTAATTAAGTACATGGCTACCAACCTAATAAAGAAAGCGACGCCCACTTGTGGCATTAAAAATGCAAAGCCCAATACAATGCCCAAGATAACCAATAGCTTGGCTGTTTTGTACAGCATGTAAACTTGTGTACCTTTTGCTTGGTTGGTTTGTTTGCGATCTTATTTTTCTATTTCGTAATAAATCCATTCAATGCCCATAAACAACAGGGGTACCATTAGGTACATGCGGTTGTAGGGGGCTTGCATCATAAATTGGTGTATCAAAGAAATCACCAATTCGCCAATAAGGCAACTCAACAACAAAACGGGTAGTGCGTTTTTCATAATTCTACGCAAGCGGTTATGTCGTTGTTGTGTATTTCTACAAATCCGCCAGCAATGTCAATAGAAACGGGTTCGCTTCCATCGTTACCTATAACAATGGTGCCTTTATTTAACAATGAAATAATGGGCGCGTGATTGTCTAATACCGTAAACGGACTTTGTGCCCCCGGAAAGGCTACCGATGTAGCTGTTCCGTTGTACAAACTTTTGTTGGCCGAAAGAATAGAAACATTCATGGCTATTTGCTACTTTCTTTTAATAGTTGTTCACCTTTGGCAATGGCAGCTTCAATGTTGCCCACCAAGTTAAAGGCGGCTTCTGGATATTGATCCACTTTACCGTCCATAATCATGTTAAAGCCTTTGATGGTTTCGTCAATTGGAACCAAAACGC
Organism: uncultured Bacteroidales bacterium; assembly: GCA_937911935.1. Lineage (GTDB taxonomy): Bacteria > Bacteroidota > Bacteroidia > Bacteroidales > Paludibacteraceae > Enterocola. The sequence continues at coordinate 920 of CALDQH010000019.1, forward strand.
CTTTCAAACCGGTAAATTGTTCGGCTACGTGGAAGGGTTGTGACAAGAAACGTTGTACACGACGTGCGCGGTGTACCACCAATTTGTCGGCTTCCGATAGCTCTTCCATACCCAAAATAGCAATAATATCT
>CALDQH010000020.1 GCA_937911935.1 uncultured Bacteroidales bacterium
ATGAAAAGACATCGTGATTGAGCGGAAATACATTTTTGTGTATGACGAGCGTTAAGAAAATGCGTCAAGAGAGCGAAGCGGCATCGCATTTTTAGCGAGGAAAAGCAAAAATGCCGCGAAGAGCGTCGTCTTTGAATACATCGCCGAAACAGAAATTAATGAATCGTGGAATCGCAATTACAATTCAATAAATTTTAAGTACCTTTGCCCAAATTTTCAATATGAAATTCGTTGACTAAACCCCAAAATGCACCCCCTTACCCTACTACTCATTATAGGACTGTACTTTTTGTTGCTACTTGGCATTGGCTATGCTGGCAAAAAGCACAACAACAACGCCTCGTTTTACTTGGGCGGCAAACAATCGCCTTGGTACGTGGTGGCTTTTGGCATGTTAGGTGCATCGCTATCGGGCATTACCTTTGTATCCGTACCTGGCATGGTCATGCATTCTGGCTACTCCTACATGCAATTGGTCGTGGGATTTTCGTTGGGATACATTCTTGTGGCACACGTACTACTACCCCTTTATTACAAACTACAAGTTACCAGCATTTATGAATTTTTAGGACAACGCTTTGGAACTTGGAGCCATAAAACAGGTAGTTTTTACTTTTTGCTATCGCGCACTTTGGGCGCTGGCATACGGCTATATGCAGCCGCCCTTATTATGGGGCACATGGTATTTCAACCATTGGGCATACCTTTCCCCCTTACCATTGCCATTTGGATGGGTATTATCTATTTGTACACCAGTCAGGCAGGTATCCGCACCATTGTTTGGACCGATGCTTTGCAAACCCTGTGCATTTTAATAGCCCTATTCTTACTGTTATGGGAAAGTAGCACTCAAATAGAAGCATTCCCTTGGCAAAGTTACCCCTACACCCAATGGGAATGGGCACCCAAAAACAACTTTTTTAAGTGGATGATTAGCGGCATGTTTATTACCCTAAGCATGACGGGGTTAGATCAAGACATGATGCAAAAGAACCTAAGTTGCAAGACCTTGCGCGATGCCCAAAAAAACATGTATTGCTACGGATTCTCATTTATTCCCGTCAATTTGGCATTCTTGTTTTTAGGTGCTTGCATCGTTATGCTTTTAGGGCAAAATAACATAACACTCCCCACCGCATCCGACCAACTGGTTACCACTGCCATAGGAAGCGGATTCTTCTCGCCCATTGCCATCCTGCTCTTTACCTTGGGCATTGTAGCCGCCACCTGCTCCAGCAGCGATTCTGCCCTTATATCCATTACAACCGCCATAACCATCGATTTTTTACCTACATCCGACACAAAAAAAGCCGAAAAACAGCGCAAAATAACACACGCCTGCGTTTGCCTTGGATTTATTCTTTTGTTATGGGCTTTTTACTACATCGGCAATCAAAATTTATTAGACACCCTGTTTAACATAGCATCTTACACCTATGGTCCCCTGTTAGGAATTTTTGCATTTGGACTATTTACGCGCTATCAGGTACACGACAAATGGGTACCCCTCGTTGCCATGATAGCCCCACTATGTTGCCTGCTTTTGCAATGGATAACGCATAACGCCTTGGGCTACGAATTGCTATTATTAAACGGATTCATTACCTTTGTAGGGTTATTACTTATCAAAAAATCATGAAAATACAATCTGCCACCTTTGTACAAAGTAGCCCCAGCATAAGCAAATGCCCCAACACACACCTACCCGAATTTGCTTTTATAGGAAGATCGAACGTAGGAAAATCGTCGCTTATTAACATGCTAACAGGGGTAAAAGGATTAGCCATGACCAGTTCAAAGCCTGGTAAAACGCTGCTTATCAACTACTTTATCATCAACGAGCAATGGCACTTGGTCGATTTACCAGGATATGGTTATGCGCAAGTTGGCAAAAAAAAGCGCGACACCTTAGAGGGGATGATTAAAAATTACATCGACAAACGCGAGCAACTAACCAACCTATTTGTATTGATTGATAGCCGCCACGACCCCCAAAAAATCGACACCGAATTTATCAATTGGTTGGGCGAAATTGGTGTACCTTTTTCTATAGTCTTTACCAAAGTAGATAAATTGTCTAAAACGGCTTGTAACCGAAATATAGATGCTTATAAGAAGCATCTGCTGCAGAGTTGGGAAGAATTACCCCCTATTTTTATCACCTCGTCCGAGAACAAAACCGGTCGCGAAGAATTACTTGCGTACATTGAGGAGATTCTTTCGTAATGGTGAATCGGTGAGGCGGTGATGCGGTGAGGCGGTGAGGCGATTCAATGAAAAGACATCGTGATTGAGCGGAGATACATTTTTGCGTATGACGAGCGTTAAGAAAATGCGTTAAGAAGCGAAGCGGACATCGCATTTTTAGCGAGGAAAA
>CALDQH010000021.1 GCA_937911935.1 uncultured Bacteroidales bacterium
TGGTCTGTATTTCTTAAAGTTAAACAGGTTTTTTAACGAGAAGTTGGTAAATTTCAATTTAACAATACCCACAACACCTGTCTGCCCCCAACCAGCTGAAAGCTCAATTTGGTCGTTTCGTTTAGACTCCAATACGTAGGTTAAATCTACCGTTCCGTTTTCTGGGTCGGGTTCCGTACGAATGTCCATTTTGCCGGGGTCGGTAGAGAAGTGTCCAGTAGCCGCCAATTCGCGCATTGAACGCATAATGTCCGATTTGCTAAACAAATCGCCAGGTTTGGTTCTTAATTCGCGACGAACCACGTGTTCGTATAAGTATTCGCTACCTTCAATGTTTACACGGTTAATGGTTGCCTGACGACCCTCCATGATTCTGATTTCAAGGTCGATAGAGTCGCCTACGATGTTTGTCTCGTACGGTTGCATATTAAAGAACAAATAACCATTGTCCAGGTAAAGGTTACTTACGCAATCTTCGTCCTCGTGTAAACGTTGGGTTAATTTCTTTTGGTTGTAAATATCGCCTTTCTTAATACCCAAAACTTGTTTCAAATAGGCTGTAGAATAAACGGTATTACCAATCCAATTGATGTTTCTAAAGTAGTATTGTTTGCCTTCGTCAATGGTGATGTACACATTGACGTATTTTTCTTTGTTTTTTTCTTTCGATGTATCTGGTCGCACACTATCGGCAACAATATACGCGTCGCGGTATCCTAATTCGTTGTATTTTTCAATTAACAACTGTTTGTCGTTTTTGTATTCGGCAGGAATAAATTTTTTGTTTCTAAAGATATTCAGAATGTTGCTCCTGTCGTTGGTTTTTTTCATGGCACGATCCAATTTCTTGTCAGAAACTTGATCATTGCCAGTAAAGTAGATGTGATTAACTTTGATTTTATTGCCTTTTTCAATGTTGATATCCACTATGGTTTCTGCACCATCTTCTTCGCGTGGTACTACCGAAACTTTGGCATAATAGTAACCTTTGTCCAACCAATAATCGGTTATGTTCTTTTTGGCTTTGTCAATAAGGTAAGGGGTAATTTGCGAACCTTTGCTAATACCCATGCACTTTTCAATTTCTTCTTTTTCTTTCTTTTTA